>JAAYHP010000356.1 GCA_012735355.1 Lysinibacillus sp.
AGTTTCGGGCTGTTCCCGTTGGAGTCGCCCCGTCACTCCAATCAATTTTCGTTGCATATCATTTTTTTACTATGCTTCTTCACTGATTCTTAATTAAATTAGCTATATGTCCCAACCTCTTCATTTTATTCTTCAAATAGTTCTGGGTAGATCGCTTTTGCAATGAGTTCTGTCGCCTCTGTAATCCGCGGCCCTGGGCGATCTAAAATATCCGCGTTTAATTCATAGACTGCGCCCTTTTGAATCGCAGTCATCGTCTCCCATCCTTGTCTAGACATGATTTCCCCTGTTGGATTATCGGTATAATTCACTGTTGTAATGATCGCTTCAGGGTTTCGATGAATGACGTCCTCTTCTGACACAGAAAACCATCCTTGTAAATCCGCATAAATATTCTCTACTCCAGCAAGTTCAATTAACTCTTGTTGGAACGTACCTGAGCCAATGGACCAAATATCTGGAGTTGGAGCGATTTCAAAATATACCTTTTTCTTATTTTCAATACCCTCTGTTTTTTCTTTAATAGCTGAAAGTTTCTCTTTCATATTTTCCACTAATTCTTTCCCTTTATCTTCAACGCCCATCACTTTAGCAATTTGAAGAATATCACCATAAACATCTTCAACGGAACTAGCTGATTGAATAACAAAAACATTCAATCCAGCTGCTTCCAACTGTTCTACTTGCTCTTCTCCACCGATAGTATATGCGATGACTACATCTGGATTTAATTCCACTACTCTTTCAGTATTTACTGTCATAGAATCAGAAACTTTTTCAATATCATTTACTTCTTCAGGGTATTTATCGTATTCTGTTACACCAATGACTTTATCTCCAACACCTAGGGCAAATAAAATCTCTGTATTGCTTGGCTGCAGCGAAATGACTGTCTCAGGTATTTGTTCAAAAGCTACTTCGACTCCCCGATCATCAGTAACTGTGTATGTGTTGGAAGAAAACTCTTCATTCGATTCCGATGTATTTTCTTCATTCGCAGAATTACCACAAGCTGCTAATACAATCACAAGTGCGAATAATGGTAAAAACCATTTGTTCTTCATTTGTTACCCTCTTTTCTGTTATTTTTCTTTGTTGGATAGGACTTGCTAATAAAAGGTATTTCCTCAATACCATTTACTTTGTTCACATAAACAGCCATGACAAAAAGTACGTTGGCAAGTAACCCTAAATAATCAAATAAAAGATCAGGTACTTCCCTTTCTAAACTTACTTTATGTAGCGCACGATAAGATTTTTTTGCCTCGCTTCTAGCGATATGTAATCTTACTGCTGCCTCACACCCTTGGGGCAATACAAATTCGCGAATACGTTCCCCTACTTCAGATATGTAAAAATCATAACGTTCACTTAGCCAAGCCAAATCTTCTTCCGTTATAGCGAGTGTTCCCCGCACTGAACCATTACAATGATAGGCTAGAGGCTGAATGATACGTAAATCATCAATAACTACTTGCGCATTTTTATCTAAAGCGGGAATAACAGCACCGATTCGAGTTGTTAAAGAATCCGTACGTATTTCATAATCAACTAAACTAATTTTCTCCCTCATAAAGGGATAACTGCTATAACGAAGATCTTTTCGAATGATTATCAGTCCTTTCACCTTTAATTTGTATCACAGCTAGGACATTTCCCGTATATTTCAAACTTATGGGATTCAATAACATAACCTGGAAGCATTGATTCTAACATTTCCATCGGACAAAGATCTACTTTCTTCACATTTCCGCAACTCATGCATATAAAATGATGATGATGATGCGGGGCATCACAATGCATGCGGAAATTTCGTTCACCGTTTAATTCCGTTTCTTCTAATATACCAAGTTCCACAAAGGTTGCAAGATTACGATAAATTGTATCATAGCTCATGCCGGGATAATCTTTTTTCAACACATCTAATAAATCACGAGCTGTTAAATACTTATCAGTTTCTTCAAACATAGATAATATTAATTCCCGTTTATCTGTTTTTTTATATCCATTCGCCTTTAAAATTTCCCAAGCTTGACTGCGATTCACTGATTGTTCTCCTTTCTTACATTCATTTTTTTAACTAATATCACAATCACTAAAATCAAAATGGAAGTTACGACAATGGTTCCACCGGGAGCTAAATTTAAATAAAAAGCGACAACTAATCCGATGATGACGGCTAGTTCACCAAAAATAATGGAATAAATAATCGTTGCTTTAAACCCCTTTGCAATCCGCATTGCACTAGCAACAGGCAATGTAATTAAAGAAGATACGAGTAATATTCCAACAATTCTCATGCTTGCTGCAATCGTCAATGCAACGACAATGATAAATAACAAATGGATTCCTTTTGCTGGAAGTCCTGACGCTTTTGCGTATTCTTCATCAAAAGATAAAACAAACAATTCTTTATATAAACATGTTAGAAAAACGATAACTATTATTGCAATCCCGATTACAACGAACAAATCTTGCCTAGAAACAGCAGATACTGTTCCGAAAAGATAGCCCATCACATCGGTATTAAATCCGCTAGCCAATGAAATAAAAATGGCACTTAATCCGATTCCTGCTGACATAATAATGGGGATGGCTAATTCTTCGTAATGCTTATAAACGGATCTCAACCGCTCAATAAGTACCGATCCTCCGACAGCAGCAAGCATACCCAAGTACATCGGATTAAGAACAGCCAATGAAGCTACACTTTGGCTTAAAAATAAGCTACCTGTAATTCCTGCTAACGTAACGTGAGATAATGCATCTGCAATGAGGGACATTCGTCGAACAACAATAAAAACTCCGAGTAATGGGGCAATGATACCAATTATAATTCCGGAGATAAAGGCATTTTGTAAAAATTCATAGTTTAATATCGCATCAATCATTAGCCTTCCTCCTTAATTTGTTCGAACGGAATGTCCGTACCATTCATAAATTTGTTCTTTTGGCATTTTGTAATATTGTTCCTTCTTTCCGTGAAACAAAATTTTTTGATTTAAAAATAAAATATGACGAATTTGATTCGCTGGTGTTTCAATATCATGAGTGACTAAAATAATTGTAAGGTTGCGTTCCTTATTTAGAGAACCTAACATATCATAAAATGATTGAACATTTTTCATATCGACGCCAACTGTTGGTTCATCTAATACAAGCAACTTCGGCTCTGAAATTAATGCGCGAGCAATAAACACTCTCTGCTGTTGTCCACCGGAAAGTTGACCAATCGTGCGCTTTTTAAATTCTTCCATACCGACTGCACGAAGAACATCGTCCACTTTTTTATTTGTATCTTTAGGCAATCTTTTAAATATACCTACTTTTTTCGTTAGTCCGCTCTGAACGACTTCTTCTACCGTTGCTGGAAAAGCGGTGTTAAAAGCATTTGATTTTTGGGAAACATATCCTATCCACTCGCGGTGCTGAAAGGAATTCATAGATTCTCCAAATAGTTTTATATCTCCAGTAGGTTTTAATAAACCTAAAATAATTTTTAATAAAGTGGATTTACCAGATCCATTCGGACCTAAAATCGCTAAAAAATCCCCTTCCTCTACCTTCATAGAAATGTTGTGTAGCACCGGGGTGGATTCATATTGAAATGAGACATTGTTTAATTCTATTAATGTTCGATTCATCATTTCTCTTCTTTCTAATTCATAATCATTACGATTTACATTTTGTAAGTATACGGTATTCATTGTTTTTTGTAAAGTTTCAAAACTACTGATTAGAAAGGATGAATAGAAGATGAATGCCATTGAAATGTGGGAATCCTTATTGACAAAATCAGATAAAGAAATTCGAAAGTTGGCAAAACAATACGGAGTCGATTTAACGATAGAAGAAATTCAAAATCTTCGTCCATTAGCAGAAAAGGCTAATTTCACATGGCTCGTAACGGGAATTCCTGACGACGTATTAAAAGAAGCAGAAAAAATTTTAGGAACGAAAAAATATAAAAAATATAAGGCAATGCTTGATAACCTAAACTATTGATATATTGAATCTGATTTCAGCTCCAAGGAGGCAATTCCTGTTTTTGTTTGCCTCCTCGGAATAGCTATTTAGGCTCTAATCCTCACATTATTGCATGAAAAGCACAGCTTAAAAATGCTCAATAATCCCTTCTACTACCCGGTCAATGGCTTTTGTTTTTACAACTGATTGATTTTGTGTCATCACCGCAAAAGCATACCATAATCCGCTATTTCCTTTCACGTATCCCGCTAATGTATAAACTCCTGAAATATGTCCTGTTTTCGCAATTACCCGGTATTGTAAATGGCTTTCATTATAGCGATTCCTTAAAGAACCGCCAATATTCCGTTCTTTTACTCCTCCAATTGGTAATCCATTATAAAAGCTATGAAAATAAGGTTCATTTTTCACATTAACTAATAATTGAGTCAATTCATTCGCAGTGGTGCGGTTATGATGTGAAAGGCCAGAACCGTCTTCTAATAACCATTGTTCCATTTGAAGTCCCAATTCTTCTCCAAAATCCTCAATGACCTTTAAACCATCCTCCATCGTACCATTCTGATAAACTTCATAGCCCATCGTTTTCACTAAAATATCTGCAATACTATTATTGCTTAGTTTTAGGAAAGGAAGAATTATTGATTTCAGTGGCAATGAATGTTTTACGTAAAATAATATCGCATCCTTTGGCACTTCTTTTCGATCAATCACAGGATGATGAAAGGAAATCCCTTCTTCTTCCAAAGCCATTTTTAAAGCATGTAGCGTATTGATTGTCGGATCGTTTAACGTAACCCAATCTTTAAAGGTTTCGTCCATTGGAATATTGCCAGTAATAATTACTTGATTTGTATCGTGCACACGATTTATTTCAATAGTATTTTTTTCATTGGAAGAAACTGTTTTTGCCTGATTGATCAATTCCATACCACTTTTGTTTGGTTCCGTTTCAATAATTGGCTCTTTACCAACGCTACTCGGTTTCACATGAACGATGATTGTCCCAGCATCAAAGTCCATATCCGGCGACATCGTCAACGCACTTATTCTTGCGGCATAATAATAACTTTCATCTTCCTTTTTTGCCCCTGGTGGAAGTTGTGAGCCATAAAAACGAGAATCATCTCCATAAATATCCCCTGATATAGAGAAAATGCCTAATATCTTTAAAAGATCTGCTATTTCATAAAAATGTTTCTTTTGAAAAGTTGGATCCCCACTCCCTTTCACATATAAGTTCCCCTTTAACTCGTTATTTTTCACTTGACCATCGATATAAACCTCAGTAATCCATCGATAGTTTTCCCCTAATACATGTAACGCGCTGGCTGCCGTAAGCAATTTTAACGTCGAAGCTGGTTTCATAAGAGTATCGCCGTTTTTCATGTATAACAAATTTCCCGTATCTACATCACGAATAGAAACGCTCATATGATCTGTTCCCAATTGTTGCTCAACGATATTATTGAATTGATGGGCTTGTACCAATTGCAAATCCATGATGAATAGTATAGAAAGAATTATAATTAACGTCTTTTTCATAAAAGCCACCTTAAATCTTTTACTTTCCATCATTATTCTGCTCAAATTTCCCATTCTATACTTACATTTATGACTATAAGAAAAAACACCATTCTTCTATTAAAGAAAAATGATGTTTCTCTATGCTAAATTCTTAGCACTTCAATGGCTTCTGGGTTAAAACAATTTGTTTTTAACATTTCAATTTCTTCTTTATATGGCGGCTTTTTATTTTTGGAATCTGTCCCTACCCAAGGAGTTTCCAAAATTTTAGGAATATCTTTAAAAGATCTGCTATTTCATAAAAATGTTTCTTTTGAAAAGTTGGATCC
>JAAYHP010000357.1 GCA_012735355.1 Lysinibacillus sp.
CAGTTTCTGTCATCCACCATGTATCGTGAATGCGGTGACCTAACTCACTCATACCCCAACGAATAACTTCTGGGTTTAAAGGTTCACCAACGGATAACACATGTCGTAATGTAGATAAATCGAATTGTTTTAACACTTCTGAACCTGCACCCATTAACATTCTGAATGCTGTAGGTGCACTATACCAAACAGTTACCCCATATTCTTCGATTGCGCCGTACCAGCTTTCTGGGCTAAAACGGCCACCAATGATTACGTTTGTTACCCCATTTAACCAAGGTCCGAAAATACCGTAAGCTGTACCAGTTACCCAACCAGGGTCTGCAGTACACCAATAAACATCATCTTCGTGTAAATCTAACACCCACTGAGCTGTTTGATATTGTTGGATCATTGCATTATGAACGTGCAAAACTCCTTTAGGTGCACCTGTTGAACCAGATGTATAATGGAGTAACATTCCATCTTCTCTATCTACCCAAACGATATCAAAATGGCTTGAAGCCTCTTTTAATCGTTTGTTAAAGTCTATAATCTTGTCAGTTTCTTCAATATTCTCTCCAACTAGAAATACTCTTTCTAATAGCGGTAATTTTTCTAACGGTACCCGCTTTAACAATTCCGGTGTTGTGACAATTGCTTTGGCTCCACTATCGGATAGGCGGTCATATACCGCACCTTCCATAAATGCCTCAAATAGTGGACCTACAATTACTCCCATTTTCAATGCGCCGAGAAGTGAGAAATAAAGCTCTGGTGATCTTGGCATAAATACGAATAAACGATCACCCTTCTCTAGGCTTGAGTATTGCTTAAACACGTTTGCTGCTTTGTTTGTCATGCGTTTCATATCATTGAACGAGTAAGCTTCTTTACGCACCCCATCACTAAAGTAAAGAGCTACTTTGTTCTTCAGATTTGTCTCCGCATGACGATCAATCGCTTCATAAGCTGCATTTAGTTTCCCCGTTGTATACCAACTAAATGCTTTCTCCGTTTCTTTCCAGTCGAAATTAGCATATGTTTCATCATAATTTTTTAAATGATGTTCCCCGTGAACAACTGCTAACTTCTCAGAAATTTTCATCCCCATTAAATTACCCCTTTCTTGCTTTAATATTTTTTATTTTACAACGAATCATTATAATTAGCAAAATATTTTTAACATTTTAATAATTTATGTTTTTTTCGCAAAATTCAGCTTTTTTTCGCAGATTTTATCATATAATAGTTTTAACACATATTGGAGGTGAACTGCGAAATGCATCATATTAAAAACTATTATTGTACAGAGCTAGAAACAAAACATGGTACAGTCTTTGTGGAAGGACCTGTCCCACCTCAATCTCTAAAAGAATATGATTTTCATGAAGATTTAGTAGCTTTTCGTCCTCCGGAACAACAAAAGGAAGCATTAATTGAAATTGCTGGATTAGAAGAAGGAAGAATTATTATTGCCCGTAACGGAAATATGATTATTGGATATGTTACTTATCTTTATCCCGATCCATTAGAAAGATGGTCGGAAGATAAGATTGAGAACATGCTAGAATTAGGTGCAATAGAAGTGATTCCTTCTTATCGTGGTACAGGGGTGGGGAAAAAAATGTTGGAAGTCTCTTTTATGGCAGATGAAATGGAAGATTACTTAGTTATCACAACTGAATATTATTGGCATTGGGATTTAAAAGGAACTGGGTTAAATGTATGGGATTATAGAAAGATGATGGAAAACCTAATGAAATCGGTCGGTTTCCAATATAGTGCAACAGATGATCCAGAAATTACTTCACATCCTGCGAATTGTCTAATGATTCGTATAGGGAAGCGAGTCGGCCAAGAAACGATGGAACGATTTGACAGATTGCGATTTAGAAATCGATATATGTATTAAACAAGGGGGATCATTATGATTGTAGAGCAAATTATGAAAACAGAAGTATATACACTTTCACCGAAAGCCTCATTGAACGATGCATTACAACTAATGAATGAAAAAGATATTCGTCACATTCCCATTGTCGATGATGATGAAAAGGTGATAGGAATCATCACTTCCCATGATGTAAAAAACGCCTTACCTTCTTGTCTGAATGATGAAACAAGCTGTTCTATATACGATACGCCGGTGGAAAATTTCATGGTGACAGATTTAATATTTGGCCATCCCCTCGACTTTGTTGAAGATGTTGCCATTACTTTTTATGAATCAAAAATTAGCTGTTTACCGATTGTATCTGGTGGCAAACTTGTTGGTATCGTCACGACATCGGATTTACTATATACCTACATAGAACTGACGGGAGCCCACCAGCCATCATCTAAAATCGATATACGTTTACAAGATAGAGTTGGTTCTTTAGCTGAAGTGTTAGCTGTCTTCAAAGAACATCATGCCAATGTTTTAAGCGTATTAGTTTTTCCTGATGCTGAGAAGAAAAATAGCCGTATTATTACTATTCGTGTTCAAATGATGAATCCGCTACCAATTATAAAAGATTTGAGAAAAGAAGGCTTCGAAGTTTTATGGCCAAACTTACCAGGGGTGAACGTATGAAAAATGCAGTGTTTGTGTACTCACCTGAGCAATTAACATATAAATTTTCGGACAATCATCCATTTAACCATAAAAGATTAACATTAACGATGGATTTATTGAAAAACATTGATGCATTATCCGATGAAGACATTATCCCAGCTAGAATTGCAACGGATGAAGAAATCGAACTTGCCCATGATCCAAAATATATTGAAATTGTAAAAAAAGCTGGACAAGGTCTTATTACTGAAGAACAAGCTGAGCCTTATGGAATCGGAACAGAGGATACACCCATTTTCAAAAATATGCATGAAGCTAGCGCCCTCTTAGTTGGTGGCACGTTACAAGCCGTCGATTATGTCATGCAAGGTAAAAGTAGGCATGCTTTAAACTTAGGTGGTGGACTTCATCATGGATTCCGCGGAAGAGCAAGTGGATTTTGTATATATAACGATAGCTCTGTTGCTATTCGCTACATGCAAGAAAAATATAATGCTAGAGTTCTCTACGTAGATACAGATGCCCACCACGGTGACGGTGTACAATGGACTTTTTATGATGATCCAAGCGTTTGCACCTTCTCCATCCATGAAACGGGAAGATACTTATTCCCTGGTACTGGGAGTATTAGCGAAAGAGGAAATGGACAAGGGTATGGTACATCCTTTAATTTTCCTTTAGAAGCTTTTACAGAAGATGATAGTTTTTTAACAGTATATGAAAAAGGCTTACGGGAAGTAATTGAATTCTTTAAACCCGATGTAATTTTCACACAAAACGGTGCAGCCGCCCACTATTTTGATCCATTAACTCATTTAAACGGCTCGATTAGAATTTATCGTGAAATACCTAAACTTGCTCATGAATTAGCCCACGAATATTGTGATGGACGATGGATTGCAGTAGGTGGTGGAGGTTATGATATTTGGCGGGTTGTACCAAGGGCATGGGCATTGATTTGGCTTGAAATGAATGATCTTCCGCTTCCTACAGGTCCGCTACCCGAAAATTGGTTAAATAAATGGCAAGAGGAAGCACCTGTACCGTTAATCCCAACGTGGGAAGATCCGAATCCATTATTTGAGCCAATACCAAGAAAGGCGGAAATCGAAGAGAAAAATGCCCAAATGTTGACAAAAGCTCTACATATTATTCGCACAGAAAAGAAGTCTATTATTTAAAATTTAGAGCTGTCCAGTTGAAGGACAGCTCTGTTTAAATGTTTTCTTTTATATTTTCTTTCACTGAATCTCGTTTTTCAATTCGATGCGGTAATACAACATTTTGATCTTCCACATTTTCTTTATTCAAATATTTCGTCAAAAGTCTCATTGCTACCGCACCAATATCGTATAACGGCAATACTACACTTGTTAATTGAGGCCGATCCATACGGGCTAATTTTGAATTTTCATAGCTGATAACTTCTATTTCATCTGGAACTTTCACGCCATGGTCTTGAGCTGCATGGATGATTCCGATGGCTAACTCGTCACTCCCAGCGAAGTAAGCTGTAGGTGGATGTTCAATATTAGAAAGTTCTTCCCATACAGCCATTCCTCCATCGTACGTGCTATCTTCAGCAACGATGAGTTGTTCATCTATTTCAAGTCCATGATCTTGCAATGCTTTTTTGTAGGCTTCTAGCTTATACTTTGAATTAATTGTATAGTTTAGCGGACCGCTTGCAAAAGCGATGCGTTTATGGCCATTATTTATTAACATTTCCACTGCTTCATAAGTTGCTTGGAAATAATCAATATTGACTGAAGGTAATTTTTCCGATTCATCAACTGAACCTGCAAGAACAATTGGGACAGGAGAATGTTCCATTGACTGAAGTAATTTCGGTGTCACGGCATCGCTCATAACGACGATACCATCTACTTGTTTTCCTAGCATAGTATCAAGTAGTGATAATTCTTTCTCTTCATTTTGGTCAGAGTTGGCTAAAATAATATTGTAACGATACATCGTTGCAATATCTTCAATTCCCCGAGCAGCTTCCGCGTAAATAATATTGGAAATATCCGGTATAATGACACCTACTGTTGTAGTTTTCTTACTAGCAAGCCCTCTTGCTACAGCATTTGGACGATATTCAAGTCGTTCAATTACTTCTAGTACTTTTTTGCGCGTTGAAGGCTTTACATTTTGGTTGCCATTTACTACACGAGAAACGGTTGCCATCGAAACATTTGCTTCACGGGCCACATCATAAATCGTAACAGTCAAAGGTGTACCTCCTTTTTTATTTATTATTGTCTTCATGATACGATATTTTACTTTCTTTTTTCAATAACAAGAGAAGTACGAAAATATAATTCATATACATGAAACATTATTACGTTCACAATTTTGTTATGAAAAAAGGGATTGTCCAAAAGTAAAAAATTATCACCCAACAATGAATTGGGTGATAATTTTTAGCCTTATTGGTTTTCGTTTCGAACAAGCCCGTCTTTTCATTATGCATTATATTCATATTGTTTCATGAATTTTTGGATTTCATTGTAGAATTCATCGAATTGTTGTAAGTCCATTTGTTGTTGTGAGTCAGATAATGCTACAGATGGATCTGGATGCACTTCCGCCATTACACCGTCTGCACCGATAGCAATTGCTGCTTTCGCACATGGTAATAATAAATCTCTACGTCCTGTTGAGTGAGTAACGTCAACGAATACAGGTAAATGAGTTTCTTGTTTTAAGATTGGAACAGCTGAAATATCTAACGTGTTACGAGTTGCCTTTTCATACGTGCGAATTCCACGTTCGCAAAGCATAATGTTTTCATAACCTTTAGACATAATGTATTCTGCTGCATGAACAAATTCATCAATTGTAGCAGCTAAGCCACGTTTTAATAAAACTGGTTTATTCGTTTGACCAACAGCTTTTAATAATTCAAAGTTTTGCATGTTGCGGGCACCGATTTGAATAACATCAACGTAATCTAAAGCTTCCTCAATATGAGCTGGTGTGACAATTTCAGTTACTACAGCTAAACCGTATTCTTGTGAAATTTGCTTTAAAATTTTTAACCCTTCTAATCCGAGACCTTGGAAATCATATGGGGATGTACGTGGTTTATAAGCACCACCACGGATAAATTTTAAACCTTTTGCTTTAATAGATGCAGCTACTTGTGCTGTTTGTTCATAAGATTCTACAGAACATGGACCAAAAATAAATGTTGGTTCACCTGTACCTATTTGTTCTCCATTAATTTCAATAATTGTGTCTTCCGGCTTTTTCTTACGTGAAACTAACAATTCTTTTTTCGTATCTGCTTCTAATTGTTTTAAAGCAGTTTTAAAGATTTGTTTAAAAATATAATCAACCGTCATTTGATTTAACGGGCCTTTATTATGCTCTTTTAAAAGGTTTAACATGTGGCGTTCACGCAATGGATCATATCGTGTAACCCCTTGTTTTTCTTTAATTTTTCCGATTTCATTCACGATCTCTGCTCGTTCGTTAATTAATCGAAGAATTTCAAGGTTTAGTTCATCGATTTGTTGACGAAGCGCTTCTAATTTTTGCTCACTCATTCCCTTATTTCTCCTCCTCCACTTGTATACAACACTTTCAGAACCCTGAAATGTATGATACATTTTAAGATAATATCCATATTATAATCAAGCACATTCAGAATGTCACGTCTTTTTAATTTAACACTTCAACTCATTAAAGTATTTTAGAATAATATATAGAAAGGAAGCGGTTACATTGAGTTCCAAACTTTTCGCTTTAGATATCGGAACCCGATCCGTAGTAGGAATTATTTTAGAAGAACAGGATGACCATTTTCATGTTGTAGACATGGTTGAAAAAGAACATAAAGAACGTGCGATGGTTGATGGTCAAATACATAATGTTTTATACGTGGCAGAACTGATTACTGACATAAAAAAAGAACTGGAACAAAAACATGGACCTTTAACAAAAGTAAACGTTGCAGCTGCGGGGCGAGCATTAAAAACAGAACAAGCAAATGTAACAATCGACATTAAAAACCGTCCGATTTTTACTCAAGAGGACATTAATCGCTTCGAACTGCAAGCCGTTCAACAAGCGCAAGCTCAACTTTTACAAAAAAATGATAATGATGATACAAATCACTATTATTGTGTAGGATATTCGGTACTTTATTACAAACTTGATGGTGAGGAAATCGGAAGTCTTCTTGATCAACAAGGGAATGAAGCTACTGTGGAGGTGATAGCTACTTTTCTTCCACGGGTAGTTATCGAATCTTTACTCGCTGCGTTAAAGCGAGCCGAATTAAAAATGGAAGCATTGACTCTTGAACCGATTGCAGCCATCAACGTATTAATTCCTCCAACGATGCGACGGCTGAATGTGGCATTAGTGGATATCGGTGCCGGTACATCAGATATTGCAATTACCGATAACAGTACCATCGTTGCCTATGGGATGGTACCAACAGCGGGAGATGAAATTACCGAATCGTTAAGCGATCAATATTTACTAGATTTCCCGGTCGCTGAATCGGTAAAACGTAAACTTTCTACAGATGATACAATTACAATTCAAGATATTTTAGGTTTCGAACAAGAAATTCCGAAAGAAGAAGTCATACAAAAAATTGAACCAGCAATTAAACAATTAGCTAATGCGATTGGAAATGAAATTTTGCGCCTAAATAATCAACTGGCACCAAAGGCAGTGATGCTTATAGGTGGAGGTAGTTTAACTCCTAATTTACCAGAGGAGCTTTGCAAAATTTTAGACTTACCTCAAAATCGCGTAG
>JAAYHP010000358.1 GCA_012735355.1 Lysinibacillus sp.
GTCTCGAGTTTCGGGCTGTTCCCGTTGGAGTCGCCCCGTCACTCCAATCAATTTTCGTTGCATATCATTTTTTTACTATGCTTCTTCACTGATTCTTAATTAAATTAGCTATATGTCCCAACCTCTACTTTTTACTATCACTTAATTCTTATTCATTTGTAAATTCTTTTAAGTAGTGTTTCTTAATCACTTCTTCTGTTGGCAAGTATAACGGGGAGAAGCTAATTTCATTTGGATTTTGACCGAGAATGACGGCCCACCAATAAATACCATGAACACTTGGCTTCCATGCATTATAGGTTGCCTCATAATAGTTCACTTGAGCTTGTGGATCATATTTATTCGGTAAGCTCCATGCATAGGGTGTTCGATAGGCACCTGTGATAGGGATAATCCCCGCCTCCGTTATAATAACGGGTTTTTGCCACAATGTTTTATTCAGTTGACTAATTTGCTTTTCCCATTCCTTCTCCAACATTTCCGCGGAAGCATTATCCGGCAAATCCAATGGAAAATAAGCATCAATCCCGATATAATCAAGCAATTCTACAAATTCAATGGAATGAATTTCATTGACCGTATCGTAGTTAAATGAATAGAGCAACTCTCCCTTGTATGCTTGACGCACATTTTCTATAAGTTCTATCCAACGGTTTTCATATTGATTTTGCATCGAATTCAATTCCGTACCAATATTAAGCGCCTTGGCATCGGTAGATTGTGCCAACATAGCATAGGTGAGTATCAGCTCTTCGTAGCTATCAAACCAATGGTCTGGATTCTTCGGTTTAATTTGTCCTCTCCACATATTAGACGATAAAAAAACTTGTTCATCCATAATAGGTCTAATCATTACACTTAAGCCTAAATCATGGGCTTCTTCTATGACAGCTTTTAATTCTTCGTTGGTAGGTGTGTTCATTGGACTAGTATATACCTCACTTGCTTGCCAATCTGATTGATAAAAGGGAAAATTAATTGCAATACTGTTGATGCCTAAACTCCTTAAATGTTCAAATACTTTTCTAACTTCAAATATATCGGGATGCCCGTAAATAAGTATATTCATGCCTGCTTGAAATTCATCACTAGAATATTTAAACGGAAATTCCTTTTTATTTAATTCACTTTCTTTTGGAAGCTCATGTAACTTTTCTTCCACTATCGGCTCTTCCTTTTTAGGTGGTTTTAAAGGTTCCTCTTTCTTTATTGAAAATAACTCTTTACCTAGGAACAATATCAATAAAAGAATTGCTGCAAGTATTACATAAAGAATCAGCTCACCTCTTTACATGTATTTTTACACCTCTTAAATTTGAATGAATTCATAGATTAGTGGTTAATATGAAGCTGAAGAGGACTTTCCATTATTACATTATATTGAATGATTATGTTTTTCTATTCTTTGAAATCGCTGAGTTTTATCCCATTTTACTTCCTGCCTCAGTATCATACGCTTCGTCTCTAAAAACGTTGAGTAAATTACAAGAAATATCCACATTTGAGAATAAGTAAAGTACATAAATACAATGGTCCAAAAGTTTTTGAGCGTTAGTTGATTCTTTTCCATAGATAATGATAAGCAAACCTCTGACACAAATAGAAGAAAGCCAGTTATTAATAATACATAAGATACAATTCCAATTGACAACTTTAAATCATTTGCTATATTAACAACAAAAATGATATGTGAAAGCAGCACACTACCGAAAAATAAAATATAAGTAAACATGAAATAGAACAAGTCTATAAAAACCTTTTTATTATTCAGTTTATTTAGACTGAACAAATATTTAAATATTACATATTGATTTCCTCGTGCCCATCTCGTTCTTTGTTTCCACCATACTTTCAAGTTTTCAGGCTCTTGTTCCCAAGTGACTGCTGCAGGGAAAAAGCGAATATAATATCCAAGATTATAAATACGAATGCTTAATTCCGTATCTTCAGATAGGGCCTTTTCATCCGAAC
>JAAYHP010000359.1 GCA_012735355.1 Lysinibacillus sp.
AAACAGACATGTTAAGAAGACTGGCTAACATTGAAGGGCTAAGAGGTTTAGCGTTCATTAACAATTTGGATCAATTATTAATGAAGGAAATGAAATTAAAATATAAAGATGCAAAAGTAGTTACCCTTCATGCTGATATGAAAAAAGAAGAACGGAAAATAGCATTAGATGATTTTCGAAAAGGAGAAGCCCGTATTTTATTAGCGACGGATTTAGCTGCCCGTGGGTTGGATATCGAAGGATTAACCCATGTTATTCACGTGGATGTTCCACATACAATTGAACAATATTTACATCGTTCAGGCAGAACTGGTAGAGCAGGAGCGGACGGTGAAGTTTTAACCCTTTTATCATATAAAGATGAGAAAAATTATAAAAAGTTGTTAAGAGAAGTAGATAAAAAGCCGATTCAAAAAATAATTTATAAAGGTGAATTAATCGAAGGGAATGCGAAAACTGTTTCGAAATCCTATACTAAAAAACGAAGCGATGCTAAGTCATTTTCGAAAAAGAGAGGTTGAACGTGAGTGATATTTGAGGATAAATTGGAACAATATGCAGAGCTGGCTGTGAAAGTCGGTGTGAATATTCAAAAAGGCCAATATTTATTAATTAATACAACAACAGATGCCCTTGATTTTACGAAAATCGTTGTGAAAAAGGCCTATGAGGCTGGCGCGGGAAGAGTGCATGTGAATTTTACAGACGAGGCAATTACTCGAATGTTTTATGAACACGGTGCTGATGAAGAGTTTGACAAGTTTCCTGAGTGGATCGTTGCTCAAAGAGATGAATGTATTGAGCGAAAAGGTGCCTTACTTTGGATTGATGCGGAAGACCCGGATTTGTTAGCTGGCATTCCTGTGAATCGCATTTCTGCTCAACAAAAGGCAGCAGGAGAAGCCCTTGTAAATTACCGGAAAGCGATTATGAATGATGATATTGCTTGGTCAATTATTGCAGTGCCTTCTAAAAAATGGGCGGCAAAAGTGTTCCCTGATTTACCTGAAGAGGAGCAAATGAATGCTTTATGGGAAGCAATCTTTAAAACGGTGCGTATCGGAGAAGGGGATCCGGTCGAGCTTTGGCGAAATCATATTGCCGCCTTAGAAGAACGAGCGAAGCAATTAAATAGTAAGAAATATGCGAAACTCCACTATAAAGCTCCTGGGACGGATTTAACGATAGAACTTCCTGATAAGCATATTTGGGCTAGTGGCAGCAGCAAAACTCCAGAAGGGGTGACATTCATCGCCAACATGCCAACGGAAGAAGTATATACGTTGCCTAATAAATATGGCGTGAATGGGTATGTAAGCAATACGAAACCACTCGTATATCAAGGAAATATTATCGATGCATTTACGTTAACTTTTGAAAAAGGAAAGATTGTCGAAGCCCGTGCTGGAGTAGGGAATGAATTGTTGCAGGAGTTAATTGCGACGGATGAAGGTGCTGCTTATTTAGGAGAAGTAGCGTTAGTGCCCCATGAATCGCCAATTTCATTATCCGGCATTTTGTATTACAATACGTTGTTCGATGAAAATGCTTCGATTCATTTAGCGATTGGAGAAGCATATCCAACTTGTTTTGAAGTCGGAAGAGAATTGGAGGAGGGGCAATTAGAGTCGCTAGGCATTAACGTATCAATTGTCCATGAAGATTTTATGATTGGTAGCGCTGAAATGGATATTGACGGCATTTTGCCAGATGGTACAGTAGAGCCAATCTTTAGAAAAGGTAATTGGGCGTTTTAGTTTTGATAAAGGTTAAAAATTATCATTCATCGATTTGATGGATGATAATTTTTTTGCTTTGTTGGGGGATTTCGAGAGAGTTGACTTATTGTGAATTGACTAGCTTGAGATTGACTAATATTGAGTCGCAAGCAGCTTAAAAATTATTGCTAGGCTAATAACTTAAGGAAATTGACTAATAACAGTGATACTTTGACTAATAAAGATTGAAATATGACTAATTTCAAGCGTTGTGTCTTTTGGAAATACCCTTCTGGTAATGCCCATTGATGATGGAGATTGTATATTATCGTGATTTAAGAGATTATCAACTAAAGGAGCACGTATTGTGTAAATCTATTAATTTATCCAAAATATAGAACAAACATTCGCGAAAATGTAGCAACTACCTCCTTCCAATGATAAAATAGATTCATATAAAAACGTGGAGGTCGATGTATTTTGAAAATTTTCCATACGGCGGATTGGCATTTAGGAAAGCTCGTGCAAGGGGTATATATGACGGATGACCAGCGACACGTTCTTGGGCAATTTCTGCGGGCAATCGATGAAGAACGACCAGACGCAGTAATCATTGCTGGAGATTTATATGACCGTTCCCTCCCCCCAGTAGAAGCTGTTGATTTACTGGATGAAATCCTCGCTGAAATTGTAATAAAAAGAAAAGTACCTGTATTAAGTATCGCCGGAAATCACGATAGCCCAACAAGACTAGAATTCGGTAGCAAGCTTATGAAGGAAAGTGGATTACATATTGTTGGAGAATTCAATGGCAACTTACAACCGGTTATTTTATGGGATGAATACGGGGAAGTTCACTTTCATTTAGTACCTTTTGCAGAACCATCCACAGTGAGACACATTTTCAATGATGACTCCATTGCCTCCTATGACGACGCGATGAAAACAATCATTCAACATATTGAAGAAAAGATGGACAAATCAAAGCGACACGTATTTGTCGGCCATGCTTTTGTTACGCCTTACGGAGAAAATGAGGAAAACACAAGCGATTCTGAACGACCTTTAGCTATCGGTGGATCTGAATGTGTTAATGCAAACTATTTCAAACCTTTCCATTACACAGCCTTGGGACATTTGCATAAAGCCCATTATGTATTGAACGAAACTATTCGCTATCCAGGATCTTTACTAAAATATTCTGCATCGGAAGCAAATCACGAAAAAGGTTTCCTTTTTGTGGATTTAGATGGAGAAGGACAAGTCTCTATTGAAAAACGCCTATTTACTCCTAGAAGAGATTTACGAATTATTGAAGGTACGATTCAAGAAATATTGAAACACCCTACTTCTGAAGATTATGTTTTTGTTCGGCTTACAGACTTAACGCCGGTTGTCGGGGCGATGGAGCAAATTCGTACTGTTTATCCGAATGCGATGCACGTAGAAAGAAAGACTATCCATAGAATAGAAGAAAATCAAGATAACATTACAATTCAAAGAGAGCAGTTAGATGATATGACGTTGTTTAAAGCCTTTCATAAAGAAATTATAGGGGAAGAACCGTCGGAGGAAACGATTCAACTATTCGAAGAAGTTCTACAAGAAATGCTTCACGAAGAACGAGAAACAAAAGAGGCGGTGAGTTCAAAATGAAGCCGATTTTATTAAAAATGACAGCTTTTGGGCCATACAAAAATGAAGAAACTATTGATTTTGCTAAACTTCAAGAACGAAAGTTATTTGTCATTTCAGGTCAAACGGGAGCTGGAAAAACGAGCATTTTTGATGCTATTTCCTTTGCACTCTATGGTTTTGGAAGCGGACAAGATCGGAAAGACATTAAATTGCTTCGCAGTGATTTTGCCGAGGATCACGTTCATACTTCAGTGGAGTTTATTTTTGAACTTCGGAATAAAAAATACCGAGTATTGCGCCAGCTTCCCCATGTGAAAAAAGGGAGAAAAACTGCAACCGGTGAAAAATATGAGCTATTTGAAATTTACCCTAATGGAGAAGAAGTACCTGTCGTAGAGCGGCAACGGGTATCAGATATTAATCAAAAACTGGAAGAAATCATTGGCTTAACTTACGACCAATTTAATCAAATCGTCATGCTCCCTCAAGGAGAGTTTCGTAAACTATTAACTTCTCAAACAGAAAATAAAGAAGAGATTTTAAGAAAAATATTTAAAACGGATCGATATGGTGAAATGGCTGAGAAATTAGAAGAGAAGAAACGCCATGCGGATCAACAGTTAAACGAAGCAAAGGCATTGAAAAATGGCTATATTAGCCAAATCGAAGGAGCGTTGCCGAAGCGAGAGTCCCTATTATTTACGACGCTCAGTCAACATTCAAATGTATATCAAATTCTTGAGGGACTGTCGGAGGAACAACAATTTTATCATCAAAAAATAATAGAAGATGAACAAAATTATCAAAAGGCTTTCCAACTTCATCAAGACAAATACAAAATTTTTGTTGCTAATCAAAAATTAAATGAACAAATTGATGAATTTGAAAAAAAGAAAGAAAAATTACATCAATTAGAATCGCAAAAATCCTTCTTTGATGGACTAAAAAACACAATGGAGGCGGCGAATCGGGCGAGCCGTATCATACCGATTTATTCCCAATTAGTGGAACTCCAAAAAGAAAAGATTGCTATGAAGGAAAAGTTAGCTAATGTTACTAGCAAATTAGAACAAGCTAATAAAAATTTAGCGACAGCCCAAGAAAATTATTCTCAAGAAGTTGCCAAAGAGGGCGAAAGAGAAAAAGTGAATGAGCGGGTAAAGGAATTAGAAAGACTTCTTCCACTTTACGAACAAATCAATCAACAAACTTTACTTGTACAACAACTAGGTAAAGAGAAAAATATGTTAGAAGAACAGTTGCAACAATGTGAAAAACAATTGTTTGAAAAGAAGGAAGCGATTCAAACGATAAGCGCTAAAATTGAACAGCTTGAAAAATCCGTTGATTCGTTAAACGACCTTTTACAACAGCAAAGAACAATAAAGGAAATCGTCGACACTTTTATTCAATATAACGCCACCTTAAGTAAAGTTCTGCAACTTCAAAAGGAAAGGGAAAAAGCGACAGCCCTTTATGAAGAAGCGAAGAAAGCTTATGAACTAGAAGAATCAAATTGGTTAAGTAACCAAGCTGCATTGCTTGCAGCAAATCTTCTCCCAGGAATGCCTTGCCCAGTATGCGGTAGCACGGAACATAAAACGGAGCATAAAGAAGAAGTAGAATTAATAGAACAAGACACGTTGAAAAAATTAAAAGCAGATTTGGAAAAGGCGCAACAAAGCATGTTTGCTAGTGAAGCGAATTTAGTAGCGCAACAAAATCAATTGAAAGAAATTGAAAATAAGCTTCAAATATTAGCTGCACCTGTTGAAGAAGAACAAACCTTTGTCGACCAATTCCAAAGGGTTACGACCGCAATCAATGAAAAGGAACGAGAAAAGGAAGAACTTTTATCGTGCAAAAAACAACTGAAAATATTACAAGAGCAACAACTTCTTTTTGAAAATCAATATAAGGAAATGGAACAACGATATAACGATTGTCGTGAAAAATATACACAAGAACATACGATTCTTGAACAGTTGAAAAAGTCCATTCCAGAAGAATTGCAAGAATTAACACAGCTGAAGGAAACCCTTCGTAAAGCAGTCCAGTTAAAAAATGAATTAAGAGAATCGTGGGAACGGGTACAACAACAATATCAAGATGCAAAAACCCTTCTTGCCACAAGCGAGGAAGCATTTAAACAAACGACGGAACAAGTGAAGACCATCGAAGAAAAGTGTCAAAAAGCAGATGGTGAATTTCAGACAGCGCTTCATGAAGCAGGTTTCGATTCAACGGAAGCCTTTATCAATGCAAAACGGACTGATAAAGAAATTGAGCAACTTCAAAAGCAATACGAAAATTACTCGAAAGAACTTCATTCCTTACAAATTCAAGTGAAAGATGAGGAAGAAAAATTAAAAGGGAAAGAAAAAATTGACTTGACGGAAGCGGAAGAAGAGTTAAATCGCTTAAAATCTGATTACGAAAAAGCGTTGGATACGTTAAACTATTCCAGAGCTTGTGAACAGCATTGTATTGATTTTGCAGATAAACTTGAAAAAATCGCCAATGAAATTTTCCAAATGGAAGAAAAATCAAATCATATTGTCAATCTTTATAATCTATTGCGCGGACAAAATAGTAAAAGAATCTCCTTCGAACGTTATGTTCAAATGGGTTATTTAGAGCTCATTACTGAAGCTTGTAATGTTCGTTTGAAAAACTTATCGAATGGCCAATATTATTTACAAGTTTCAGAAAGACTTGAATCCCATGGTAGACAAAGCGGACTTAGCTTAGATGTATATGATACGTATACTGGACAAGCAAGGGATGTGAAAACGTTATCCGGTGGAGAAAAGTTCAATGCTTCTTTAAGCCTTGCGTTAGGAATGGCAGATGTTATTCAAAGCTTCCAAGGGAATGTGGATATCGATACGATGTTTATTGATGAAGGGTTCGGTTCCCTCGATGAAGAATCGTTAATGAAGGCGATTGATACTTTAATAGATTTACAAAAATCGGGACGAATGATCGGAGTCATTTCCCATGTGGAAGAATTAAAATCTGCAATGCCTGCCATTTTACAAGTGGAAAAATTAAAAGAAGGCTATAGCAAAACATCTATCCTTATAAAATAGGTTGCAATATTTATTGACTTTGGTAAAATGGCATTGTTCCCAATAGAATACGATATGAACCACAAGGGGTGCTGATGAAGTCAGCTGAGAGTGTGCCGTATGCACTAACCCTTTGAACCTGTAAGTTAACACTTGCGTAGGGATGTGGATAGAAACCGACACAAATTTTAGCGTCGCGGCTCTGTCCGGGCGCTTTTTTATTTTCGAAGTTTTCTATCCTTCTCGAGTGTTTAAACAAGAGAAAGGAGAATTAAAAATGAAAAATGGAAAATTATCAATAAT
>JAAYHP010000045.1 GCA_012735355.1 Lysinibacillus sp.
CAACAATTCAAATCCAATAATTTTTCCTGTTTTCGGATCAAAAATGCATTCCGTTTCGGATAAATAGCCATAGCGTACTCCATTTTCCATCTCTATTAATTCTTTTTCGGCCAGCTCCGATAATAGCATCATTTCCCTCCTCCATGAGCTTAATAGTACTATATGCAACCTAATTTACTTAGGTGCCCATTACAATTTAAAACTTTTGATTGACAAGGTGTTATAACTGTGTATACTGTATATATACAGATGTTCAATTGAAGGTGGTGACTCCGTGCAAATCCGACTTAGCAACGCGATCGACAAACCGATCTACGAACAAATTACAGAACAAATTAAACAAGCAATATTAACTGGAACACTAAAACCGGGAGATGGGCTACCTTCCATACGCAACTTAGCAAAAGAGCTGAAAATAAGCGTTATGACGACGAAAAGGGCTTATTCCGACTTAGAACGAGACGGCTTTATCGTAACTTTTCCTGGAAAAGGAAGTTTCGTTGCTGAACGAAATCAAGACTTTTTGCGAGAAGAATTGTTACGTCAAGTGGAAGAACACTTACAAAAGGCGGTAAATATTGCGAAACTTGCAGGGATTCAAGGACAGGAAATATTGGATTTACTGTCACTATTAATAGAGGAGGAATTAGAATGACCTATGCGATTGAAGTTACGAATCTTCGAAAAAAGTTTCCTGAATTTCAATTAATCGATGTTTCCTTTCGATTACCAGCGGGAACAATTATGGGATTTGTTGGAGAAAATGGTGCCGGAAAAACTACGACCATTAAATGCATTTTAGATTTATTGCATAAGGACTCCGGTGAAATAAAAATTTTTGGTCAAGATGTAACGAAGCACGGCTCATCCATTAAGGAACAAATCGGTGTCGTATTCGATGATCTTTACTTTCCAGATACGTTAAATGCAACACAAATCAGCGCAATTTTAGAAGAAGTATTTTCTACTTGGGATGAATCTTACTACGTAAACCTTTTGAAACAATTTAAAATTCCTTTCAAAAAACCGATTAAAGCTCTTTCCCGTGGGATGAAAATGAAGTTATCCATTGCGACTGCCTTAGCTCATCATCCAAGACTATTGATTTTAGATGAACCAACGAGCGGCTTAGACCCAATTATTCGAGATGAAATTCTTGATATCTTTATGGATTTTATGCAAGACGAAAACAACAGTATTTTATTCTCTACTCACATTACGAGCGATTTAGAAAAAATAGCGGATTATATTACTTTTATTCATGAAGGGGAAATAATATTTAGCAAAAATAAGGATGATTTATTGTATGACTACGGTATTTGGAAAGGTTCTTTAGAAGAAGCCGAGGAGCTTCCAGAAGATGCAAAGATACGCATGAAAAAAAATGCTTTTGGAGTGGAAATTTTAGTGAATCGTCAGCAAGCTAGTCACGCCTTTCAGTTAGAAAAGCCTTCCATCGAAGAGATTATGCTATTTTTCGTGAAAGGAGTAGCTGCATGAAAGCGTTAATTTTAAAAGATTTATATGTATTGCTCTATCAAAAGAAAATGCTAGGAGTATTAATATCGCTATTTGCCATTGGTTCTATCTTTTTTGGCGATGTAGGGCTTTTATTAACATTTCTCACTGTTTTATGCCTTGTCCAAGTAAATGCTTCCCTCGCATATGATGAAACGAGCCAGTGGAATCGATTTGCAAATACTTTACCGATAAAAAAAGCCGATATTGTAAAGAGTAAATACGCCTTTAGTCTCCTTTTACTATTTTTAGTTTTAGTTATCGTGTTACCTGTATTTTTCATCACGAATGCGGTGTATAAATCTTTCACATTTCATGAGTTTCTTTCACTGTTATGTATGATTATGTCCGGATTACTTTTTATTCTATCGTTGACATTGCCGATATTCATTCGATTCGGTCAGCAAAAAGCAAAAATTTCCGTTTTAGCTATTATCATGATTGTTATCATAGCCAGCAACGTTTTTTCAAATGGTACTTTCATTCAAGATTTAAGTGGAAACCTTAATTTTTTAAATTTAGTCATGCCACTAATTGCGATTGTTATCTTTTATATTTCCTTTAAAATCGCTGTAACATTTTACGAAAGCAAAGAATTTTAAGTGAAAGGAGCATACCCGTGAAAGCCTTCAAATAAAATTATTGCTATTGTTAATGATTTTATTTGCAATCTCTCCTTTCTTTTTAGGGGACGAAGTGCTTCTCCTTACTTTTTCAATGGTGATATGCATTGTGCAAGCAACTTATTCCATTGTCATTGATGAAAAATGCAATTGGGATCAATTTGCAAACTCCTTACCAATATGTAAATCGGTAGTTATTAAAAGCAAATATCTTTTCAGTTTGCTTTTAGTTTTATCATTAATCGTTTGCATTTTATTTCCGGTTTTAATCATTACAAAATGGCAGTTGAATACGGCATTAAGTTACAGTCTTTTTTCTACCCTGCGTTTATTCTTTTCTACGATTATTATGTTTTTATCGGTGTTGTTGCCTTTTTATATTATATTTGGTGCACAAAGAGGGCATATTTTCTTACTGCTCTTCGGTTTTATTCCATTGGTAGGGATGAATCTTGTTTCTAGTTATGTAGGTGATTTATCTATCATTTTCGATTTGCTTGATCATGCTGTAGCGCCAATATTTACTCTTGTCATATTTTATCTTTCGTATAAAATTTCTGCATTTTTTTACGGGAAAAAAGAGTTTTAATTATATGTCTTAATTGAGGTTGTCCGGGAAGTATAAAATGAGGTTGGGACAAAAGTAAAGAGGTTGGGACAAAAGTAAAAACTCATCATTTTCTCTTAAAAGAAAATGATGAGTTTTTGATATTAAACTGAAAATTGATTTCCGTTCCGGGGACGCTTTCCACGGG
>JAAYHP010000360.1 GCA_012735355.1 Lysinibacillus sp.
AGTCGGGCCCGTGGAAAGCGTCCCCGGAACGGAAATCAATTTTCAGTTTAATATCAAAAACTCATCATTTTCTTTTAAGAGAAAATGATGAGTTTTTACTTTTGTCCCAACCTCTTTTTATTTTACACGGTATGTCAGTGAGGTTTTGCTTTTGATATATTAGGGTTTCTCGAACTAAACTTTGCAGTAAGTTGCTTAGATTTTTCATGATTGTTATGAGTAAAGAAATTGTTTAATTCTATATAATATGGGATGAACTTTTAGATAAATCCGTGGCTATTTCATAAGAACCACGGATTTAAAATTTTGGGGGTTGGAATAATTAGGATGTATTATAGTAATCTTTCCATTCGGAAATCATTTCAGATTCAGGTTTATTATATGTTTTTTCCATAGCAGTTGGAGTATCACCATATTTTATTTTATTATTTATGAACGTTTCAAAAAATATATCTTTTCCGTACTCTTCAACTAGGAAATAAACCATTGACTCAAATGCAAGGTAATCTCCGTACTTTTGGAGTGTTTTATCCAAATCAGTAAAGCTTTCTACATTTCTAACTACATCCATGCCGTAATAATTAAATTTATTAATATACCATTCCTTACCATATTTTAGGCTAACACCAATATAATGGAGTGTGTTAGGGTTTACTTTTTGATTAAAGGTAACTTTCCACACCTTGTTAACCTCTACATCTTTAAACTCGCCAAAGTGAGTGTCTGCTAGTACTCTTGTCTCACTATTTCCTACAACAATGAATGAAAACAGAACTAAAAATAAAAGTCGGTATAGTTTTTTCATATATGCTTCATCTCCTAATTTATCCATCCTATTTATAATAAATGATTCATCACCTATTAACTACTAATGTTCCAAATAAAGTATGTTATGTTTGTATATATATCGATTTCATCATATACTAATATTCAAATGAATGTTTGAATGATAAGGGTGACGAGAATGGCGAAAGAAATCGATGTTTGTGAAATAACATGTGTTGATGAAGATAAAGTGGCAAGGGTTCAAGGAAAACTTGCGGAAGAGAATCCATTGAAAGTGGCTAACATTTTTAAAGCTTTATCCGATGAAACGCGGGTAAAGATTGCATACGCATTAACGTTAGAAGAGGAGCTGTGTGTTTGTGATGTGGCAAATATCGTCGGTGCAACGACGGCGACAGCTTCGCACCATTTGCGATTACTAAGAAATTTAGGGTTGGCGAAATATCGAAAAGAAGGGAAACTCGTTTATTATTCTCTTGATGATGATTGTGTGAAGCAATTAATTGAAGTTTCCTTCCGCCATCAAAAAGAGGTGACGGATGTTGAAAGAGTTTGAAGAAAAGCAAGTGTTCCGGGTGGAAGGTTTCTCTTGTGCCAATTGTGCCGGGAAATTTGAGCGTAACGTAAAGGAGATTCCCGGGGTAGCAGATGCGAAGGTAAACTTCGGTGCATCGAAAATCACCGTTGTTGGTAGTGCCACTGTAGAAGAGTTGGAGAGAGCAGGGGCTTTTGAAAATTTAAAAGTATATCCAGAGCGAAAGGTTCGCGGGAAACGGGAAGAGAAAGAGAAAGGGGATGAAAAGAAACTCAATTTTTATCAAAAGTATCAAAGCTTACTGTTCTCTGGGCTACTTATTGTGTTGGGATATACGTCCATCTTTATCAATGGAGAGAACAATCTCGTAACAGTGTTGCTGTTTTTATCGGCGATTTTAATTGGCGGGCATCATTTACTAAAAGTTGGGCTGGAGAATTTTGTTCGCCTCGATTTTGATATGCGAACGCTCATGACGATTGCCATTATCGGTGCAGCCATAATAGGCGAGTGGGCGGAAGGAGCCGTTGTCGTTATTTTGTTCGCCATTAGTGAAGCGCTCGAACGCCATTCGATGGATCAAGCAAGGAAATCGATTCAATCATTAATGAACATCGCACCGAATGAAGCAGTCATCCGTCGGGATGGAGAAGAAAGGGTTGTTCCTGTTGATGATGTGCAAATTGGCGACATTATGATCGTGAAGCCGGGGCAAAAAATTGCAATGGATGGAGTCGTTGTAAAAGGAACTTCCACTGTGAATCAAGCTGCTATCACGGGAGAATCGATTCCTGTTGAAAAG
>JAAYHP010000361.1 GCA_012735355.1 Lysinibacillus sp.
CGTTGGTAGAGTGAAGTTTGTTACCAACGCCTTTTCAAATTCAGATCAGCTCTTGGATTTCCTTTAAAGAGAGGCCGGTAATTTTTGCAATCGATTGAATATCTAATTGTTCAGCGAGCATTTTTTTTGCAATTTCGATTTGCTGCTGCTTCACACCTTTTGCGAAAGCAACTTCTTCCCTGCGCTTTGCTTCTCGAACGTCCCTTTCTGCTTCTAACGTTTGTTTCAACCGTTCCTCGTACATTTCATATTCTTCTTTTACATGGCTAACCTCTTGCCACCGACTAAAAGCGGTGCGTATCGAATCTTCCCGCAAGGAAATTAAATCCAATTCTTTATAAATTTCATCGAAAACTTTGTTGTTGCGTTCATCGACGATGGCAAGTAACAAAAGCCACCTAGCTTTTGCATCGTTCCATAGATCAATTTTTCCCCTTTCAAAGTCGAGAATTAACTTTGGGTATTCAATAAAATGCAATTCAAACACTTCCGGTAATGGTATGCTACTTTGCTTTTCTTGTAAAAAGTACGTCGTGTGGTAGTTGTCCGATTGATTCACTAGTTCATAGCTTAGTAGATTGATGAAGATCACTGGATGCAAATCGTTGTAGCTTTGTTCGGAATAGGCTTTTGTTGCATAAAAAATGGAGCGCTTTACGATATCGAAGCGATTGAATAGATTTACTAAAATGTGTAGCTTTTTATCGCCCCTCGTGATGCCTAGAAAATGAAGGGGAGCGAGGGTGTCTCCTTCATCTAGTGCGGGTGCTTGCATTAAGATTCGTTGAATTTTTTGGCGGGAGGAGCGTTCGAGTATTTCATTGAAAAATTGCGGTTCGGAGCCCAACACTTTTTTGAAGGCCACATCGATTTTTAAATCCATTAATTTTTGAAGAGCTGCTTTTTTAAAGTTGTTCATTCAATCACCTCGAATTTATGTACGGATGATATTTGCTAGCGATAAAGTCCCCACATCTCAACATATGAAGTGATGGAGGAAGAAATACTACGGCTGGATTGTGTATTATCCAGCTTTTTAGAGGTGAAAATTTTCGATTGTCTAATAAAATACGCGGATTGACTAATAAGTGTATGAGTTTGACTAATAAAAGTGCTAGATTGACTAATACCCAGCATTCTGAAGAGCGAAAAATTTGGATTGTCTAATAAAATGCGCGGATTGACTAATAAGAGCAAGAGTTTGACTAATAAAAGTGAGAGATTGACTAATATCCAGCATTCTGAAGAGCGAAAAAATTCGATTGTCTAATAAAAAGCCCAAATTGACTAATAAGAGCAAGAGTTTGACTAATAAAAGTGAGAGATTGGCTAATACCCAGCATTCTAAAGGGTGAAAAATTTGGATTGTCTAATGAAAGTCCCAAATTGACTAATAAGTCGTGCTAGTTGGCTAAGGTAAATCAACGATATTGGCTAATATCACCGCCAATAAAAATCCAAATGTAAAAAATTTTCCCAAAAGCTGTATACTTTTTTTCTCTAAAATTGTTATATAGGTGAGTGATCACTACGAAGAACGGATATCCAAAAGTTGGTGAAGCATTGAAACATGAATGGGAGCAACAGTTGCTAGAGGAGGCAAAAGTTGTATTTAAATACTTAATCAAAATTGGAGCTCGAAAAGAAGATGCGGAAGATATTACGCAAGAGACCATCATGAAAACCATCGAGTATCTAGGGCAGATCGAGCCAGGGAAACTTCGGGCATGGATGTTTAAGGTGGCTATTCATCGTTATTATTCGCTTTACAACAAATATAAAACGACGATTAATTTAAGCGATGAAGATTTCCATCGGTTACTGCCAGCCCTTGAACATGTAGAAAGTAATGTACTAGAAAAAGAGCTTTTAAAGGAATTGGGGGAAGCCTTGCAGGGACTAACACCCACATTTCAGCAATTACTTATTTTGAAGTATTATTTGGAGCTGTCCTACAAAGAAATTAGCGATATTTTGGACTTGAAAGAATCTCATGTAAAAACTTATTTACAACGGGCCCGAAAAAGTTTGAAAAAGATATGGGAGGAAAAAGGGTATGGGCAATGAAAAAATTGATGATCTTTTTGATGTGAATAAAATGGAGAAATCCATTAAAAAGGCAAAATGGCGAGCGAATTGGAAAACGGTGTTCATCACCATTATCGTGCTCTTTGTACTAACGATTGCAGGGACAATAGTCAATCAAAAAATAACGGAAGCATTAGAAAGACCAGCTCACATGACAGCAATGCTATTTCAAGAAATCTCAGCACCGAATGAATTTATCGGAAAGCATCTACATTACCCAGGATTTTTAGGGGGGGAAAGCCGCTTTACAACATATAAAATCATTGAAGGTAAAGTGGTTTATACGGGGCAAGATGAGTACGGTTACGGTCTATTCCGTAATCAAAGTTTATCATCTGGGTGGACTTCCCCGATTATAGTTGGTCCCACTTTACATGAAGGTGAATTAGTTAATCAACATTATAGTGAATTTGGACATCGGGAAATGGTTTTCTTTTATCCGTTTATACAATATAAGACGTATCGTGATGATCTAGCATTGCTCGATGAGGTGGGTGACAACAAAATCATGGAAGTTGCTTTATCTTTTGACAAGGGCTATACAATGAGCGAAGTAGAGGCGATGATACCAAAGGATGTATCCCTTACTTGGCTTTGGGTGGATGATGTGGATGAAGAAGCGGACGATTTCCAATTTAGAGCATATAACGATGATGGAGAAATCATAAAACAGGAAAATATCGTGCGTTCAGAACACGAAGTCTATGGCTTTTCGTTGATTAATGAGAATGGAGAATTGCGAGAAGATGCTGTTTATTGGTTTATCGGAGCGATTGAGACTGGTAAAGAGCGTAAAACAGGATGGGAATGGGAATTCCAGCGATTATATGAAACGCTGAGCGGAGAAGACGGTGAGCTAACGCCAGAAGACTTGCGGTATTACGGAGCGGTTGTGACGGGAGATGCAGAAAGTTTAGCAGTGCTTCGAGGTTTACCTTTTATTAAAGCATCTTCCATTGGTGTGATCACAGACAGATATTAATAGGTGGAGCGTTGTTCTCGCTAAGAAAATTAAAATAGTAGCCTTGTGCTGCTATTTTTTTATTAGGCATTTACAATGTGTTAAAAGAAATGAAGTTGTTGTTTACTATCTGTCTATTTTATTTTTATTCCAAATCTTATAAATTTATTGATAATAGAAGATAGGACATTTACTAAAGGGGTGTAGGAAATGGCAGTAGATCAAAAAATTCGAGAGTTACAACATTTTATCAATGGGA
>JAAYHP010000362.1 GCA_012735355.1 Lysinibacillus sp.
ATATATTATTATAACCTAAATCGTTTTTCTGGGGATGAATTTTCTGAAATAAAAAAATTCAGTCGAAAGAGATTCTCTCCGACTGAATTTTGCTAGTGATTTTTCGATGTTTCCTTCAATGCTTGCAATAGATTGGATAATTCCAAAAACCTTTCTTTATCTCCTTGATCAAGGGCTTCATCTATTTCTTTTAATAGTTTTTCTTCTTGAAAGGCAAGCATGCTCGTTGTGAGTAATTCCTCTGCAATTAACCGATCTTTTTCATTGATGTGCAAGTACTTCGGCATATACGGATTTTCCTCTAATACGGCTAAATACAGCTGGTTAGGCGGCACATTCGGAAAATTCAGTTGAATGTACATGCTTTCATTTGGATATAGCCTTAGATCATGAAAGGACTTTTCTGCATCGCTTGTCATAATATTGCCTTTATAAAATCGAAATGGTACACCGTTTGAATCAACACTGGACATGACAATGGCTCTCGGGCAATAATGGGCTTCTTCGACGAAATGAATATTTTCAAGCAATTCGTCATTGCTTAGTAAATAGTTTAATATCCATACACACTCTCTTCGCTTCAACTGAAAGTTTTTCAAAAACCAACGCACAAAATTCTTTTTGTCGATGATTGGTACGGAAGAAGTCATGAATGTCCCTCCCCTATTCAAGAGTTTCAAGTAAATCTAACCACTGTACCTCTGTAGGTTGCAATTGAATTAAACGTTCAACGATCTTTCGAGCTTCATGTGGTTTTCCGTATTCGATAAGGAAATAGCAATAATTTTCTAAGAAGGTTGGATCATCTTTTAATTCATTATATGCTACTTTATAAATTTCGTATGCTCGCTCATACTGTTCATTTTTTGCATATGCATCTGCTACAAATGGATATAAAGAGATCCAATCAAAATCTTCCTGTTGCAAGTTTTCATATAATTCTATAATTTCATCTACTTCTTCCCTTTGATGATAGATAGACATGAGCACTAGTATTGCTTCCATATATTCTGGATCCAACGCAATTGCTTGTCGTAAATGGGAAATGGCCTCTTCTGGAAGACTGTTTTTTAACGCCATTTTTCCAGCGAATAAATAAAAGGATTTTTCGAATTCATCTCGTTTAATTCCTTCTTTTATAATACTATATGCTCTTTTATTATCTTCTAGCATCGCATAACTTTCAGCTAACAATAAATATGCACTGAAATAATCCGGATCTAATTCTTTTAAGTCTTCCAATTGTTTAATAGCTGTTTCGTATTTTTCACATTGGAACGCGCTGTATGCACTACCAAATAACAAATCTGCTGTGACTTTATCCTCTAACACTTCCATGTAATAATCAAGGGCAATTTCATAACCACCTCCAGCTCGGTACACTTCAGCTAATCGTTCTGCGATATAGACACCAGCTATTGTTTTCTCTTGTTTATGCAACTCTTCGTAAATTCGTGCAGCTTCTGTGAATTTTCCCATTTCAAATAATAATTCCGCTTTAGCAAATTGGATAATTGGCTCATTTGGAAGTATCTCTAATGCTTCATTTATGCGTTGTTCTGCTACTTCATATAAACCTTGCATTTGGTAATAGTCCGCTAAAACAAGCAAACTTTGGGGATATTCTGGAGCACTTTTCTCAACAGACATTAAAAGATCAAGGGCTTCTTCTTCCTCACCTAATTCAATTAGGAGAGATGCGTAATCAATCGTCATTTGTGCTTCATCAGGAAATAGAAATCGCAAATGCTCTAATACCCGTTTTCCTTGATGGATGAAGCCATATTGGATGAACATTTCAGCTAGTTCGTACTGTACATCGGGTGTTTCGTTTAATAAAAAGGTATCTAGTAATGAATCAATGCGGGATAAATCGCCCGCTTCTATGGCTTGTATAATGTCTTTCGTTATATTGTTCAAATCGCTCACCTTTGCTTTCTTATATAAATATATGCTACATAACAAATTTTCACTAGACAAGAAAAAGGCTATCCAAAGTGCAATATTTTTGGAAAGCCTTTTTCACAGAAAATTTTATTTTAATAATAAATCAAGATGTTCAAAGAAGGTTGGATAAGAAATCGCGATGCATTTAGCATCATCCATTTCTACCGGTGAATCTGTAATTAGGGAAGCGATTGCTAACATCATGCCAATGCGATGATCGCCGTATGTAGAAACTTCAGCACCATGTAATTTCGTTGGCCCATGAATGATCATTCCGTCGTCTGTTGCTGTAATATTTGCTCCGAGCTTTTTCAATTCATTCGCGACAGCCACAATGCGATCTGTTTCTTTTACTTTTAATTCTTGTGCATCTCGGATAATCGTTGTTCCTTCCGCTTGAGTAGCAAGAAGAGCGATAATCGGAATTTCATCAATTAAGCGAGGAATAATGTCTCCTTCAATCGTCGTACCTTTTAAATTTGACGTACGAATCGTAATCGTTGCTGTAGGCTCTGCCGCATCATCGATATCTTCCTCGATCACCATATCCGCACCCATATTTTGCAATACTTCAATAATTCCATCTCTCGTTGGATTGATACCGACATTTTTCAATAGGATTTCACTGTTAGGAACAATGGCTCCCGCCACTAAGAAAAATGCTGCTGATGAAATATCTCCCGGTACATCCACATGGGTTCCGTGAAGCTTTTGACCGCCTTTTAATGAAATAACTCCGTCTTCCACTTCGATGTTTGCTCCGAATTGTTTCAACATCCGCTCCGTATGATCTCGAGAAACTTCCTTTTCTCGAACGATGGTTGTGCCTTCAGCTTGCAAACCAGCTAGCAAAATAGCAGATTTTACTTGAGCGCTTGCTACTGGCATCGCATAATCAATATTTTTTAGTTTTGTCCCTTGAATGGCAAGAGGAGTGAACTCACCGTTTTTACGACCTGCAATTTGTGCTCCCATTTGCTTCAATGGATTCGTTACACGAGCCATTGGGCGCTTCGCAATGGAATCATCACCAGTAATAACAGAATGAAAATCGGTACCTGCCAAAATTCCGAGCATTAATCTTGTCGTTGTACCTGAATTGCCAGTATATAACACTTCCTTCGGTTCTTCCCATCCATCGATTCCAGGGCTGTCAATTTCCACCTTCGTGCCATCCACTTCGATTTTTACACCGAGCTTTCGGAAGCAATCGATCGTACTTAAGCAATCATCGCCTGGTAAGAACCCTGTAACCGTCGTTTTTCCTTTGGCGATAGCACCAAACATTACAGCACGATGGGAGATGGATTTATCACCTGGAACTGTAATGGAACCTTGTAAACTTGGATTATTGTAATTTAACACTTTTGAAGTCACTATATTAACTCCTTTCCACAACCGGCAATTTAAGAAACGTGCATTTCAAAGTTCGTACGAGAACGGATACAGTTTATCGCTTTTTCTCGGTCTTTTTTGTTTTGGAAACTAATCACTAAAATACCAAAGACGTCTTCCCTTGCCTCTACAACTCGAATATTCGTAATACTAATATTTTCTTCAGCTAAGTAGCCGGTTACTTCGGAAATCACGCCTGGGTAGTCAGGAATATCAACATACAAATCGTATGTTGTATAGAATGCCCCAGTGGAAATTGGAAGTGCATCTCGAACTTCTTTCGCTATAGCAAAATATTTTTCAATGGATTCATCATCATTTTGAAGTAAAATTTCTTTCACTCGATGCATTTCGCCTATCCACGCATCCAGTTGTCCAATCAGTTCATTGCGATTTTGCAATGTAATATCTCGCCAAATCATCGGGTTCGATGAGGCGATGCGTGTAATATCACGGAAACCTCCTGCAGCAAGCATACTCGTCATCGGATATTTTTTATTTTCTTCATTGAGTTGATGAACGAGGGATGCAGCTACAATATGAGGGAAGTGGCTAACGACTGCTGTCATATGGTCATGTTCTTCCGCATTCACTTTGATGATTTTTGCTAACGTATATTTCAATAAATGCTCTAGCAGAAGTATATTATTCCCATCTTCATCATCAAAGGGCGTTAAAATATAATAAGCATTTTCAAAAAGATACGGCCTTGCAGCAGTTACCCCACTTTTGTGGGAACCTGCCATCGGATGTCCACCGATGAAAGTGATTCCCTTATCGCGAAGTTCAATGGCTTTTTTCATGATTAAACTTTTTGTACTACCTGTATCAGTAACGACGACATTTTTCTTTAACTGCCAATCTTTTAATGCATCCATCCATTGTAGCGTTGCATTGACCGGCGTTCCAAAAATAAAGACATCCGCATTGCGGGCCGCTCCCTCCACATCTTCCACCACTTCATGGACGATGTTTAAAGCGGATGCCAATTCCCTCGTTTTTTCTGATAAATCGTAGCCGTACACTCTTGTTTGGGGACATTTTTGGCAAGCTAATGCAAGAGACCCGCCTATTAACCCTAAACCAATGACTAATACATTCCGCGTCATGCAAATACTCCTTGTTCTTTTAATACCTCTTCAAGAAGTGATAAAAACTTGCTGTTTTGCTCTTCAGTACCGATGGAAACGCGAATATAGCCTGGTGCATTTAACGCATTCCCACTTCGAACGATAAATCCTCGTTTCATCATTTCTTGGAATATAACGTCACTATCCGCTTTTACTTCAAATAAAATAAAGTTCGTTTGTGAAGGATAATAATTTAATCCATGTTTTTTGCAAAATTCAACGTATTGTTCTTTTCCTTTTTCTGTTCTTTCTACTGTTTCTTTAATAAATTGTTGGTCTTGTAATGCGACAATCGCTACTTTATGGCTTAAAACCGTATTGTTAAATGGAGCGCGCACCGGGTCTAGTTTTGCGATTAAATCAGCTTGACCAATGGCGTATCCAACACGGTATGCTGCTAAACCATAAGCTTTAGAAAACGTACGCATAATTAGCACGTTCGGGTACTGTTCTACATATGGCAATGTATCTTTATAAGCAGGGTCTGTTACATATTCAAAATAAGCTTCGTCTAACACAACTAATACGTCGCTAGGAACTTTCTTTAAAAAAGCACTTAACTCTTCGTCAGTTACAATCGTTCCTGTCGGGTTATTTGGATTACATACCCAAACAACTGAAGTGTTTTCATCGATTGCTTCATACATTGCTTCTAAATCATGTTTGCCGTCTTTTAACGGCACTTTACGAACTTCAGCCCCTTCAATTTCCGCATTATGACTGTATTGAGAGAAGGAAGGATCCGCCATCACTGTATTTACTCCTGGGTAAAGTAAAGAACGAGTGACGATCGCAATTAAATCATCGGAACCATTACCAAAAAGCAATTGGTTTTCTGGTACTCCAAGGTGATTCGCAACTGCTGTTCTAAGTTCTTGGGCATACCCATCAGGATAAATAGCAAAATTAATGTCGTTATTTTTTATATATTCAGTCACTTTCGGAGAGCAGCCAAACGGATTTTCATTGGAAGCTAGTTTCACCACTTCCTTTAAACCAAACTCTCTTTGAACTTCTTCGATTGGTTTACCAGGTTGGTATGCTTTCATTCCGTAAATTTGTTGTTTAAATTTCATGATACATGCTCCTTTTTATCGATTTTCATTCACTAAATCAGGTCGAAGTTTTACTGCATCGTTTAAGTAAATATGGCGAATGTCTTTTTGTGGAATATCAGTGTTTACATGCATTAACACTCGAATGCATAAAGGAAGTGCACCTGGTACGTCCATTTCGTGAGTGCACATTGTCGGAACGTATTTCCATCCTTCGATTGAACGGACTGCTTTTGCAGGAAATGCTGTGTTTATATCAGAAGTCGTTGTGACGATCACTGACGCAATATCTTCCGGTTCAACATCATTAGCTTTCACCATTTCAATCACTAATTTTTCAGTTTCACTATAAATCAATTCTGGCGTGTTTGATTCAATTGTTGTTGCTCCTCGGATACCCCGGATCATTTACATACCTCCTCTAATAGAGCACGAAATTCTTTATCAATTTCTTCACATTCCGATAGCTCAATATCTTTTACGTAAGGCATGCCGACTTTTTGCAACAGCACAAATTTTAACTTGCCATACTCTACCTTTTTATCTTTCATTAAATATGTGGATAATTCGTCAAAGGAATATTTTTTTACATCTTCAAACGGGTATCCATTTTCATAAGCAAAATTTAAAACATCTTTTGTAAATTCTCTCGTAATCTCTCCGTATCGCTCACTTAAAAGGAGCGCATAAACCATCCCTATCATGACCGCTTCTCCATGAGCTAATCCGCCGTATCCAGCAGCAGCTTCGATGGCATGACCGTATGTATGGCCAAAATTTAAAAATTTGCGGACTGATTGTTCAGTTTCATCTTGTGAAACGATGTTTGCTTTTACTTTTATCCCCGCTTTTAAATGATTCGCTAAAAGGGATTTTTCAATCGTGGTTACATTCGTTTCCATTAATTCTTTCAACCATTGTTCATCAGAAATAAAAGCATGTTTGATGACTTCAGCCATTCCAGAACGAATTTCTCGCGTAGGCAAACTATATAAAAAATTCGTATCATAAATGACCGCTTCCGGCTGATAGAAAGCACCTACTAAATTTTTTCCTAATGGATGATTAATTGCCGTTTTTCCACCGACAGCTGAATCGTGGGCTAAAATCGTCGTTGGAATTTGGATGTAAGGAATACCGCGCATAAAAGTTGCAGCTACAAATCCTGTCACATCCCCTACCGCTCCTCCTCCAAAAGCAAACATAAAGGACTTGCGAGTACATTGCTTTTCAATAAGAAATGTATGGGCATCTTCATAGTTTTTAAAGCTTTTACATGATTCCCCACTTGGCATGACAAACACTTCAAAGGGGTAAGGGAAATTTTCCGTAAAATAGTCTTTTTGTGCTTCCCAAACGTTTTCATCGGTAAATACGACGAGGGTATCAGCTTTAGAAATTTTCTCTTTTAAAGATTCGCAAGCGGTACGTAAAATACCGCTTCCGATAATAACTTCATATGAATGACTTTGCGTATTCACTGGAATTCTCATAATTAAAACTCCTTCGCCATTTTGCGTACTTGTTCAATTTGAGCTTTCAATTGTGGCAATTGATCGCTATGGAATTGTTCTACAATGGCCTTTGCAATTTCCCATGCAATGACATTTTCAGCTACAACGGATGCTGCTGGAACAGCACAAGCATCGGAACGCTCTACGCTCGCTTTAAATGGCTCTTTCGTTTCTATATCGACGCTTTCAAGCGGTTTATAAAGGGTAGGAATAGGTTTCATTACTCCGCGAACAACGATTGGCATTCCTGTAGACATACCGCCTTCAATACCGCCTAAACGGTTCGTGCGACGAGTATACCCGTTCTCTTCGTCCCAAATAATTTCGTCATGGACTTCAGAGCCTTTCTTTCGTGCCATTTCAAAGCCAATACCGAACTCTACACCTTTGAAAGCGTTGATGGAAATCATCGCTTGCGCTAATTTACTATCTAATTTTCTATCGTAATGTACGTAAGAGCCCACACCTGGAGGCATGCCTTCAACGATGACTTCCACCACTCCTCCGATGGAATCTCCAGCTTTTTTCGCTTCATCAATGGCTTGTACCAATTTTTCAGAAGCTTCCGGGTCTACCGTATAACATGGGTCGTTTTCAACGATTTGTCGAATTTCCTCTGCAGATTTACCTGCAATTTTTGAAACGTCCGCTTTCACACCGTAAATTTCAGTTACGTAACCAACGATGGAAATGCCAAGTTCAGCGAGCAATGCTTTCGCAACAGAACCAACAGCAACACGGACCGTTGTTTCCCTCGCACTTGAACGTTCTAAAACGTTTCGTAAATCCCGATGGCCGTATTTAATGCCACCAACTAAATCTGCATGTCCTGGTCGAGGACGGGAAATTTGACGTTTAATTTCAGAAGGATCCACATCTTCTGGGAGTGGTTCTGCTCCCATAATCTTTGTCCAATGTTTCCAATCATCATTTGTTACAACTAACGCTACCGGAGAACCTAACGTTTTTCCGTGACGCACGCCTCCTACAATTTCCACTAAGTCTTTTTCGATTTGCATGCGGCGACCACGACCGTGTCCCCCTTGGCGACGTTTTAAATCATAGTTAATTTGTTCTGCTGTAATCGGTAATAAGGATGGCAACCCTTCGATAATTGTCGTTAATTGAGGACCATGAGATTCCCCTGCTGTTAAATACCTCATTCAAACACTTTCTCCCTTCAACTCGTTAAAGTATGTATTTTTTACTATAACATAATGTATTTTAAAAAAACATTGTGATTTTAAATTATTCTTTATCATAACAACTATTTTGCCATAACAAAATACATAAAAAGAAATATTTGAGTAAAACAATACGCTTTTCGCACAATGACGAAAAGCGCCAACCCTTACAAATTTTTAATTTTTCATGCTTACTTTTTTCGATAAAAAAACGTATCTTCTACTTCAAAACCGTAGCGAGATGGATTAAAAATTTGTTCAGTGGAACCAACGAATAATATTCCACCTGGACGTAATGCTTTACTAAATTCTTTATAAATTTGATCCTTTGCCTCTTCTGTAAAATAAATCAGATTTTACCTGCAGGATTAGGTGTCAATAGTCAGCGAAAATGTCACCCCTTTACC
>JAAYHP010000363.1 GCA_012735355.1 Lysinibacillus sp.
AATAAGGTCAATGATTACTTTAATTTATTTATTTTTCAGAATAAATTTATTATTATATGGATAATCTAAAAATTAGCTCAATATATTTTGTCAATAATTCCATATTTTTCTCGATTTTGTGTAATTTATAATTTTACTATGTAAATTGTACTAATATTAATAATGTATTTCTAATAATTCGTTAAAGGAGAGGATAAAATGCTTATCGAAGAGTTGAAGGAAAAATTCTTAGAGGACCTTCAGCTTAAAAACAAAAGTCCACAAACTATTAATAGTTACTCAAAGGATATCCGATTTTTCCAGCAATTTTTGGAGGGACATATTAATGGGCAAGTGTATATTGAGGACATTACCGAAGAAGATATTGAAGCCTACATTAAATATTTGCGTAATGTAAGAAAATTACAGCCCCGTAGTCAAAATCGATATATTTCTTCCATTCGTTCGATGTATATCTACGCCTTTAAAAAACGGATTATTAAAGTTAATGTGGCTCAATACATAGAAAATGTACAATATCTGCGAAAAGAAAGAGATTATTTGAATTTACAAGAATTAGAAGTTTTATTCGCCCATATCGAACACCCTTTAGTAAAAATAGCGGTGATGACGATGGCTTATGCGGGATTAAGGATTTCCGAACTTATAGATTTAAAATTATCAGATGTTGACCTTGTTAATAAAACGATGAAAGTAACAGGAAAAGGTGACAAACAACGGATTGTACCGATTTCCGATACGTTGCATGAAATATTAAAAGATTATTTAGCTAATTTGCACCCAAGAAATTCGGAATATTTCTTCGCTACAAAAAAGACGGGACGGTTAAGCGCCCAATATGTAAATAAAATTATCCGGGAAAGCGTTAAAAAAGCCGGGATTACGAAAAAGGTATCTGCCCATACATTAAGACATTCCTTTGCGAGCCATCTTATTAAATCAAAAGTGGATGTGGCCACACTACAACGTTTGCTTGGGCATACAAATGTTCGTACAACTTCCGTATATCTTCATACCGATTATGATCAGTTGAAGGAGGCTGTGAACGTTTGGTAACTCGTCAATATACAGACAAAGATATTTTAATTGCCTTAGCAGAGGGGCTTACGCGAAAGGAAATTGCAAAACGTTATGGACATGCAGATATTCGAACGATTGATAATTATATGCGTTCCCAAGGATACATTTGGAAAAAGGAATTAGGAACTTATCGTAGTTTACGAACGACAGCAGCTGGCTTCAGTGCTCCTGTCGAAACGAAGGAAAAAGTGCTCGACATTATCGATTGTTTTTCCAATGGTATGGATGGAAAAGAAATTGCCAAACAATTCGGTTTTAAAAATAATCGTGAATTGGCTACTTATATGAAGCAACAAGGCTTTGAATGGAACTCAGAACAGAGAAATTATGTACCAAAAGCTGTTAAACCTAAAACTGAGCAATTAGAAATGAATCAAGTGATTTCAACAAAAGATTCATTAAATGCCATTGAAGTAGAATTTGTAAGAGAACTAATACAATACCGTGATATATTAATTCCAATGCTAAATGTAAAAGCAACTATTGAACCGTCTTTACCTGTTTACCATATTCAAGGGATTACCCATTCAAAATCCGTACAAATATCAACGAGCTTAGATGAACTCCTTCGTTCTTTTTGCCGGGAAAAAAATATTTCTCAAAAACAAGCTTTCGAAATTGCCATCATAGAATTTTTACAAAAGTACGGATACGAGAAAGAATTAGCTACGATTTTACAGTACAACAATGATCATTTTTCAGTTGCCCGATAAAACTATAAATTCCGGGCGATTTTGGTATTATTCTATTAATCTATAATCTTTTTATCAAATCTTTATTTAATTTCATGATAAACCCATGATAATTTATCACGTTTTTAAATCATCGAACATGATATTGTCATGATTTTTACATGATATGCAATCATTCATCTAATTTAAAATCTACATATACCAACATTTGGTACCCTCTAAACTATGAATATATCGCTAGATTGTTAAGTGCGATTACCGCTACAATTGCTAAAAATGCCCCTACAGCCCTAAAATTCCTAGTAAACAATAAAGAAGAATTAACAAAATCAGAATTTGAAGAAAAATATGAAGGTTATACTGTAAACTTCTTATTCAACACTTCTGCATTATCTTCTTCAAAAACAACAGGTAATGTTATTGCTTCTTCAGATTTCAAATATGCTGTACAAGTAACAGATCCAGAAGGTAATAAATTACCTGAAACAGTAACAACTGCAGATTATGTTACAGTAAAAGTAGCAGACGCAGATACTCCAGTATCAATTGATACGGTAGGATTATCAACAGAATTAGATTACCTAACTATAAATGCTGATGTTACTTTCGTAGTTACATCGGCTAAAAATGCATTAGGAGAAGAGCTTGATGAAGATGTTTTAAAAACATTAGAACCTTCTAAAGTAGTTTCAAGTAATACTAAAGTTGCTTATTATGATACTGCAACTAAGAAAATTGTTGCTCGTGCAGCTGGTACAGTAACATTTACTTTAATTTATGGTGAAGGCACTAATGCTATTACAGTTGAGTATACGGTAGAAGTAAAAGAAACTGGCGTGGCAACTTCAATTGAAGCTTCTAACCAAACTGTTGCTGCTGGTACAGCTGTAACAGCTTTAGACTTTAAAGTATTCGACCAACATGGTTTAGACATCACTTCAAATAACGCAGCTTACAAAGTGGTTATTAAAGATTCTGAAGGATTAGTAGTTGGAGATTTAGAATTAGTAGATACTTATACAGTAACAATTACTGACCTAGAAGATAAAGTGCTTGGTTCATTCAACGTAACAACAGTTGATGTTCAAGGTTCTGAATATGAATCATTCTCATTTGTTGAAGATGATGAAGAAACTGTTTTAGATGTGAATGCTGATCCTGCTTTAGCAGTAAAAACAAAAACATTAACAGTAAAAGGTGTTAAATCTGGAGTAACAGTTGTTGCTGATGATTTAACTATTAAATCAGATGCTGACATGGCAACTGATGGTTATTACTTAGTTTCTTCTGATGAAGAAGTAGTAACTGTTGGATACGCTGCTGGTACTGTTACAATAACTACAGCAGATAGCTTAAATAAAGCTGCTACAGCTGAAGTTCAATTAATTAAAGTTGCTGGAGACATTCAAGAAGTTTTAGCTACTTATGAAGTAGTTGTAAATAACACAACTCCAGTGATTGATACATTAACATTAAAAGACAAAGCAACTTCTATTCTAGTAAAAGATTCAGAGACTGCTACTCTTGAAGCAAAACTAAAAGAAGTATTAACTGCTGGTACGAAGAAAAATGAATCTGACGAAGATGTAGAAATTTTCGACTATGACAGCATGGTTGAATCAATTACATTTATCCCAGGTAATAACATCGTTGAAGTTAAAGTTCAAGATATTTACGGTGGTAAAACATTTGAATTTAACGTAACAATCGATGATGTTAGCCCAGCAATCAAATCTTTTGTTGCAACTGTTGATGGCGTTGCAAAACGTGCAACTATCGATGAAGAAACTGGAGCTATCGCTTTAGAGGTTGAACACAATTCTGTAACAGAAAAAATTGTGGTGACTTTCAGCGAAGCAGTAGTATTACCTGAAGGGATTATAATAAACATGAGTGTAGGCGATGCTGAAGCAGTAGAGTATGGTACTGCAACTCTTTCTGAAGATGGTAAAGTATTAACTGTAACTCCTACTGGTGCTAATGGTACTGCAGGTGTTGCGCAAGCAGTAGTCACATTCACATTAGTTGATGGTGAAGGTCATCCAGTTACTACATTTACAGACTTGGCTGGTAATGAAGTAAATGTTCCAACAATTACTTTAACTGTTGGGGAAGAAGCTCAAGCTTGAAATGAAATATAAGATTTCAACAATCTCATGTTAAACTAAAATAAAGTTTCAAAATATTATCTATTTACATTACCCCCTGGATGAACTTGTACAAGTTTATTCTAGGGGTTTTATTTTTTGGCTATAAAATATTTAGTGTTGGTCAGTAATTACCAGAACTAATTTTTATTCAAAAATGAGTAAAATGACAATACGCTAGTAAAAATGTTATCGCTTCTATAATCAAGAGTTAAAATGCCTTAGAGGAAGGTGTCTACACTCACTAATCTATTTGAATTATATTCAATACTTTAAAGTTGAAAAAAACTTCCAACACCACTTAGAAACGTATTATTTTTATGTTGTTGAAAAATATTTACTTAAAAAAAGAAGGCAAAGAGCGAAAGCCCTTTACCTTCTCTATTTTTCTTGAAAGATGCTTCTTAGAATGCTCCATGAGACTATCTACGTGGAGCATGGAATCACATTAAGGAAGAAGTGCTTCAAGAGCTGCTTGAGCATCTGCAAGAGCTTGTTGAGCTGCTTCTAAAGCTACTTGTGCTTCATAAAATTTAGCTTGTGCTGCATCAAAATCTGCTTGTGCCGCATCTACAGCCGCTTGTAATTCTCCATCTGGGTCTTCATTATCATCTAAAGCGGCTTCTGCTGCTTCTAAAGCTGCTTGTGCTGCACCAAAAGTGATTAATGCTTCATTAAAATCTTTTTGTGCTGCACCTAAAGCGGCTTCTGCTTCTTCAACAGCTTGTTGAGCATCTTCAATAGCTTCGGAATCAGCACCGATTATTGTTTCAGCTACAACTTCGTATTCACCGTATAGTGGTGAGCCATCTTTTGAAAGAATATTTTTGTTTACAGAGATTACATTATGAGCAGATTTAATTACATCTGCACTATTAAATGTAATGATAACTGTTTCATTACAATTTACCATAATTAAATCGCTACACTCATAGGTCAAATAATATTATTTTATAATGATATAGCATTTTAATAGATTGAAAGTGAATAGAAAGCAAGCAGAACAAAAGAAAACAAATAAAAAAGCCTACGATTATACGTAAGCTTTTCCTAGATTATTTTAATTGGTTCTTTGTCAAATGGTGGTGGTGAATAAATTTTAGTGACATAATTTGGTAATATGTAATCGGATGGCTTAGGGG
>JAAYHP010000364.1 GCA_012735355.1 Lysinibacillus sp.
CCCGTGGAAAGCGTCCCCGGAACGGAAATCAATTTTCAGTTTAATATCAAAAACTCATCATTTTCTTTTAAGAGAAAATGATGAGTTTTTACTTTTGTCCCAACCTCTTTTTTACTTTCTGGACAAGTCCATTTTCATTTTTATAAATGGAAATTGTAATAAAATTTTCAAAAATATTATGCATAAGTTAATATCGACCTCCTTCCAATAATATGATGTAGAAATCGCTTAATAGGCGAAAATTTCTGGGAGGGGGAGTAGGTGTGAATATTAGTGCTTCGAAGATATTTGTTTTTGGGTTGATTACATTCATCATCATTGTGTTGCTTGCAATCTATTCCATTAAATTAACGTTGGGTTATATTGTTGTTGAAGATGAAGATCAATATGACGGGTTTTATATTACGGAGATAGAAGAATCGAATTAGATAGAATAAGATTAGTTTTGAAGGCTCGGGCGGCGAGGGAATGACTCGCCGTATTGAGCTAAAATAGGAAAGGGAAAAGCTTTCATTCCTCTATTCTAAATCCTTCTCCGGTTACATCTTTAACATCAATAATGGAAACGAAAGCTTCCGGGTCAAATTTTCGAATAATGGATTTAAGTTGAACAATTTCATTGCGGCTTACGATGCAGTAAAGTACATCTTTTGACTGTTTCGTATAATAGCCGTACGCATGAAAGACGGTGATGCCTCGATCCATTTTTTCGGAAATGTATTTTGCGATTTCATCGGGCTTATTGGATATAATAAATGCCCCTTTTGCTGAATAAGCCCCTTCTTGTACCACGTCAATGACTTTTGCCCCGACAAACACTGCGACTAATGTGTACATCATTGTGTTGGAACTTAAAAACGTTGCCCACGAAGCGAGAATGACAAAGGTATCAAATAAAAACATGGTTTTTCCCATACTCCAACCAACATATTTATTGACGAGGCGCGCAATAATATCTACACCGCCAGTTGTGCCACCACAGCGGAAAATAATACCTAAACCAATTCCAACAAAAACTCCCGCAAATAATGAAGCGAGCAATAAATCATCTTGTAAATCTAAAGGAAATTGATACACTTGAAATATCCTTAAAAAGATGGAAACACTTAAAATGCCAATAATTGAGTAAAAAAACTCTTTACGTCCAAGCAATCTCCAACCTAAAATAAACATGGGAATATTTAAAATGATATTCATAATCGCTGGATCCCAATTCAATGTAAAATATAAAATTAATGTTATACCGCTAAATCCGCCTTCACCGAGCCCGTTTTGCATATTGAAATGCACAAAACCAAAGCTGAAAATGGCGGTTCCGACAATTATGCCAATAACATCGCGGATTTGTATGTCCCTCAAAATAATACCTCCTTTATTTTCCGGACGAGGATTGCATGATTTATTATGTTTCATTTTTCATCTTTTGACAACTAAAGCCGTTTTTCATACGATGGTGATGGTACTTTAAATGTAAACTCTAATAGAACATTTTAATAGCGAATAAAACTTCCTATTAGTATGCTTGATATAAGCATATGGAATTCAAATCCGGCGAAGGTTTTTAGTTTAAAATAGAAACAAGATATGGAGACGAAAGGACGAAGAACGATGACAATTAGAGTAGCAATTGCTGGTTGCAGAGGAAAAATGGGAAAAGAAGCGGTTAAAACCGTAGTAAATCAAGAAGGAATGGAATTGGTAGCTGCCCTTGATTATAAGCACGTAGGAGAAAGTCTAGCGGAGTTAGAAATGTTTCCACCTGATTTAAATGTGCCAATATATTTGAATTTATCTCAATTAATAGAAGATACTAAGCCGGATGTTTTAATTGATTTAACGAGTCCTCAAGCTGTATATGAACATGCGAAAGAGGCGCTGTTACATAATGTTCGTCCTGTTGTTGGAACAACGGGATTTACCGATGAACAATTGGAAGAATTAATTCAACTTGCGGAAGATAAACAAGTTGGATGCATCATTGCACCCAATTTTGCAATCGGTGCAGTGTTAATGATGAAATTCGCAAAAGAAGCTGCGAAATACTTACCTCATGTGGAAATTATCGAACTTCATCACGATCGTAAGCTAGATGCGCCATCTGGAACTGCGAAGAAAACGGCACAAATGATTGCAGAAGTACGAGAAGAACAGAAGCAAGGACATCCGTTGGAAAAAGAAACGATGGACGGTGCAAGAGGTGCTGATTTTGAAGGGATGCGTATCCATTCAGTTCGACTTCCGGGACTTGTGGCTCACCAAGAAGTGATTTTCGGTGGGGAAGGTCAATTATTAACGATTCGTCACGATTCATTTAATCGCGAATCCTTTATGGATGGTATCGTCTATTGCGTAAATAAAGTAATGGAACTAGACAAATTAATCTATGGATTGGAAAATATTCTATAAAGAATGGAATGAAGAAAATGAAAATAGCATTAATTGCTCACGATAAAAAAAAGGAAAGTCTTGTTGAATTTGCAATTGCCTATAAAGAAATATTACAGCAGCACGAGCTATATGCGACAGGTACTACAGGTCGCCTTATTCAGGAAGAAGTAGGTCTACCTGTTACTCGATTTCGCTCTGGTCCTCTTGGTGGAGACCAACAAATAGGCGCTATGATAGCGAACAATGATATGGATATGGTTTTTTTCTTCCGTGATCCATTAACTGCCCAACCCCATGAACCGGATGTAACAGCTTTAGTGCGCTTATGTGACGTATATCATATTCCACTAGCAACAAACATGGGAACTGCAGAAATATTATTGAAAGGATTACAGGAAGGCTTTGTAAACTGGAGATTAATTGAGGAAAGAAGATTTAGTTAAATTTTACCGAATGATGAAAACTTCTGTCGAAATACTTCTCAGAATACCTTACTAAGAAGTTTACGTTTATGTCTTTTCGTTATGAAGGTATAAATAATTGAATATAAATTTAATACTCATACTTGAAAGGACGTGTGTCGGATGAGAAAGTTAAAAATTGGTATTACTTGTTACCCTACAGTGGGTGGCTCTGGAGTGTTAGCGACGTAATTAGGGAAAAAACTTGCAGAACGTGGTCATGAAATTCATTTTATTACTTCGAGTGTACCTTTCCGATTAAAAAAGATTTACCCGAATGTATATTTTCATGAAGTAGAAGTGAACAATTATTCTGTTTTTCAATATCCCCCTTATGATATCGCTCTAGCGAGTAAAATGGCGGATGTGATTTTAGACGAAAAATTAGATGTATTGCATGTTCATTATGCGATTCCCCATGCTGTTTGCGCTAGTTTAGCCCGTGATATGTGTGGAGAGAATATTGGAATTGTCACTACTTTACATGGAACGGATATTTCAGTACTAGGACAAGATTCAACCCTTTCTCAAGCTATTAAATATGGAATTGAAAAATCCGACATAGTCACCGCAGTTTCCAATTCATTAAAAGAACAGACATATGAAATTATAGGAACAACGAAAGAGATTGAAACCATTTATAATTTTGTTGATGAATCGGTATTTAAACCGAATGAAGAAGCAATTCATTTAAAGCAACAATATGGTATTCGAGAAGAAGAGAAGGTCATCATTCATTGCTCAAACTTCCGAAAAATTAAAAACTTACCGGATATTGTGGATACATTTTTAAAAGTTCGGGAGAAAATCCCAGCAAAATTGTTGCTCGTAGGAGATGGTCCAGAAAAGCATCGGGTAATGGAACAAGCTAAGAAATCTCCATATAAAGAAGATATTTTGTTTTTAGGAAAGCAGGAAAATGTGGAGGAACTATTTTCCATTAGTGATTTAAAATTATTGTTATCGGAGAAAGAGTCTTTCGGTTTAGTATTATTAGAAGCGATGGCCTGTGGCGTACCTGGCATTGGAACGAACGTAGGTGGCATTCCTGAAGTGATTGAACATGGAGTCAATGGCTATATTGTTGAACTAGGGGACGTTCATCAAGCTGCGGAATTTGCTATTGAGCTTTTATCCGATGAAAATAAACATGCTAAGTTTAAACAAAGTGCAATTGACACGGTGAGAACGAAATTTGCTGCTGAACCTATCATCGAACATTATGAGCAATTATATGAACGATTGGCGGCTTTACGAGTATGAAATTAATTGAAGATTGGGAAGTGGCTTTACGCGTTATTGAAAAAATAGAAAAGGCGGGTTTTGAGGCAGTAATCGTTGGAGGAGCAGTCCGAGATTATTTGCTTAAACGAAACATTCATGATGTAGATGTTGCGACAAACGCCCTTCCAGAGGAAATAAAACAAATTTTCTCTAGTACTGTCGATGTAGGAATCGAACATGGCACGGTCGTAGTGCTAGATGAAGGAAAGCCGATCGAAGTGACGACATATCGCACGGATGGTACATATAGAGACTATCGCAGACCTGAAGAAGTAACCTTTGTTCGAGAATTACCTCAAGATTTAGAACGACGGGATTTTACAATCAACGCCATGGCCTTTACAAAAGATGGAGATATTATCGACCTTTTTGGTGGAAAAGAAGATTTAAAGAAAGGGATTATTCGCGCCGTTGGAGATGCCAACTCAAGATTCAGAGAAGATGCATTGCGGATGCTTCGAGCGGTGCGCTTTAGCGCCCAATTAGGTTTTTCTATTGAAGAGGGAACGATGAAAGCCATTCAAAAAGATAGTGACTTAATCGAATTCATCGCTAAAGAACGAATTCATATGGAACTATCAAAAATATTTGTGGCAGATTATGTATATTTAGGAATAAAAAACCTGATCGAATGTGAATTGGCAAATTTCTTGCCAGGGAATTTCGAAAAGCATTTGGAAGAGTGGAAAAATTTCAAAGCCTATCTACCAGAAATTGGTTGGGCATACCTTGCTTTATTAAATCGGGATGATGTAACAACTATTTGGAATTTCTACAAAAATTCTAACAAGGAAAAGAATTTTGCGAAAAAAGTGATTCAAGCTTATGAACAACTGTTATCCCGATGGAATGAATATGATTATTTTTCCAACGATTTAATGATTTTAGAAACTGCCTACGATTTTGCCCAATGGCAAGGAATCGACGTACCTTTTTCAAAAGATATGATTGCAAAAGTAAAAGAGAACTTGCCGATTCAATCGATGGATGATTTCGCATTAAACGGTAACCTTTTAATGAAATGGTCAGAATAGCCTCGGGGACCATGGATTAAAGAAGCATTAGATCAAGCATTGCATGAAGTTTTATCAGGACGAGTAAAAAACGATGAAGAACAGTTAAAGGAATGGTTCCTCAATGAATTTGTCAATGAAAGATAAAATCTTAAAACGGTTTCTTTTAGCAGAAGGTAACCCGATTTCAGGACAACAACTAGCCGATGAGTTAGGAGTATCCCGTACTGCCATTTGGAAACATTTGCAAACTTTACAAGATGAAGGTTTTGAGTTTGAAACGATTAAGAAGAAAGGTTATCGATTAATTACAGAACCGGATCGAGTGGATGTTGCAAAAATCTCTTCATTTTTAAAGACAAAACGGTTCGGCCAATCAATTCACTATTTTGATGAAATTGAATCAACGCAAATCATTGCCCACCAGTTAGCAAGAGAGGGAGCGATAGACGGCACAATCGTTATAGCTGAGGAGCAAACGGCAGGTAAAGGGAGAATGCAAAGACCTTGGGATTCTGCGAAGGGGAAGGGCATTTGGATGACAATCATCGTACGTCCAGATCTACTTCCCCATCAAGCACCTCAATATACGCTAGTAACAGCAGTGAGCGTTGTGATGGCGATGAAGTCTTTATATCAAAACTTCACTCCCGAAATTAAGTGGCCTAATGATATTTTAATAAACGGTCGAAAATGTGTTGGGATACTTACAGAAATGCTTGCGGAAATGGATCGGGTGGAAGGTTTATTAGTCGGTGTCGGCATCAATACAAACCAAGGACCTTCCGATTTTCCTGAAGAGCTAAAAGATATTGCCACATCGATTGCTATTGAAGAAGGTAGTAAAGTAAATCGAGCAGAACTTGTCGCGGAGATTTTAAAATACCTTGAAATGTATACCGATGAATATGTTGAAAATGGGTTTAAATCTATTAAACAATTGTGGGTAGAACATTCAGGGACAATTGGAAAACGAATTAAAGCGACGACGTTAAGGGAAGTAATTGAAGGATTGGCAATAGGTATTACCGATGATGGCGTTTTAGAAATTCAATTAGATCATGGTGAAATAAAGAAAGTGTATTCTGCTGATATAGAAATTCAATAAAAATTAACTGTAATTCTGTTCCCTGTCAAATTCTACGAACATAAAAGAACTTTACAAACTATTTATTTTTCTGTATCTTTTATTGTAAGTTGTTATACTCATATGGACAGTATCCTAGTGAACTGTACCGTAACAACTGCATTAATTGATAGGATCTGCCTTGATCTTATTAGACAGGGACGGAAGAAAACAGGTTCGAAAGGTTGAACATACTACCCTTCTGTCCATTTTTGGAAGAAGGGTATTTTTTTGTTTTCTTCCCATAAAAAAGGAGGAAACAGTATGAAAACAACAAGTGATTTTTTAAAAATGAAAGCCGATGGGGAAAAAATTGTCATGATTACGGCCTATGATTATCCTGCTGCAAAATACGCGGAGGAAGCAGGAGTCGATATGATTCTCGTTGGCGATTCGTTAGGCATGGTTGTCCTTGGTTATGATTCAACAGTACTTGTAACGGTAGAAGATATGATTCATCATTCAAAGGCTGTTCGTCGCGGAGCAAAAGATACTTTTCTCGTTGTAGACATGCCTTTTGGTTCTTACCATGGAGATCCGAATGAAGCTTTGAAAACAGCGGTTCGAATAATGCAAGAAACGGGAGCAGATGCACTGAAAGTGGAAGGTGCTGGAGAAGTATTAGAAGTAATTAAAAAATTGGTACATGCCGGTATTCCAGTCGTTTCCCACTTAGGGCTGACACCTCAATCGGTAGGAGTCCTTGGGGGTTACAAAGTGCAGGGGAAAACAGCTGAACAAGCGGAACAATTGATACAAGATGCACTATTATGCCAAGAAGCTGGAGCGATGGCTGTTGTATTAGAGTGTATTCCACATCAGTTAACGGAAGTTGTGTC
>JAAYHP010000365.1 GCA_012735355.1 Lysinibacillus sp.
AAATAATTAAGAATAAAATAAGTGTTTTATACTATTTTTCGAAAATTTACCATTTTAAACTTGTAACTTTATGTCGGTTTTATTACTTTATTGTTATCATTAGGATTTTTGTTCTATGAGAAAAATCCTGAAAATTCATTAAACCATTTCAAATCCGATTCCAAATTCCTATTTTTTACAGGGAACTAACTATATTCTCTATTTTTACCAAAAATAAAGTATTATTTATCACAACATATGACATAAAGAACAAGGATATACATAATTAATCATAAAGTTTCCAATTTTTAATGTGACAAAAATCATTATAAAATAACATTATAAAAAAATATTTCATTTTTACCGTAATAATTCACTACTTTTAACCTTCATACTTTTATCCCGTTTATAAAAAAAGAGAGCTGCATAGGCTCCCCATATCTACACAGCTCTCTACTAATACTATTATCCAATAATGACTCGTTCTTCTGGATACCGATATTTTGGTTTATTCGCCTTTCCTCCTAAAGTATATAAAAATGAAATCAAACCTACACGGCCAATAAACATTAATATCATCATAACTAGCTTTCCAGCAGTCGATAATTTTTCAGTAATTCCAAGGGTCATACCGCACGTACCGAAGGCAGATGTGATCTCAAATATGATTTCATTTGTTGTTGCATAAGGTTCCGTTATCAATAAAATCATCGATGCAGTCATGACCATAAAAAAGGCTAATATAATTACTGCAAAGGATCGAAATATATCATCCATAGAGATTTCCCGTCCAAAAATTTGAATCTCCTTTCGACCATTAGCAAAATTAATTAAAAATAAAATTGCGATGGCGAATGTTGTTGTTCGAATTCCCCCTCCAACAGAACTGGGTGATGAACCAACAAACATTAAAAAACTTAAGAATATATCTGTCGCTTCATTAAACATTGTTAAATCCATTGTCGTAAACCCTGCTGATCTTGTAGAAACGGAATGAAACATTGCAGTAAACATTTTTTCATGCCAAGGCATTCCTTTAAAGGATTGTAATGATTCAACAACGACTATCACAAAAGTCCCAACGACAAATAATACCCCGTATGTAACCGTCGTAATTTTTGTAAAAAGACTAAATCGAAAGGCAGGATCTTTATTTAATAAATAATATTTCAATTCCACTAATACAGGAAATCCAATTGCCCCTAACACAATTAAAATCATTGTAATAAATTGTACAAAATAATCGGAATGGAAAGGTTCTAAACTTTGCCCGGTAATATCAAAACCGCCATTCGTTGTTGCAGAAATGGCAGCAAAAATCCCGTTTCTTACAGCATCTCCCCAAGTGTCAAAATAACGGGTAAAATGAACGCTTAAAATAAATGCGCCAAATGCTTCAATTAAAAATAGAATTTTTACGATTTCTTTCAAAAGATGTACAACACCGGCGATGCTATTTTGATTGAAATCAATCATTATTAGCTGTCTTTCTCGCATTCCAATTTTTTTGCCGAGAAGCAACCATAAAAATGTACCAAGGGACATTACTCCGATGGCACCTAATTGTAAAATAATTAGCAACACGAATATGCCAAAGGGAGTAAAAGTTTCTGCTATGTCGAAAACTGTTAACCCTGTCACACTTACAGCACTAACTGCTGTAAATAATGTGTCGATAATTGATACTTCTTTTCCTTCTTTATACACCCCTGGAATTCGTAATGACAAAAAAGATATAAATATTGCAATAAAATAAAAAGATACAAGTAATTGAAATGGGTTGATATTTATTTCTCTTTTGGACTTTTGTGCCATAAAAATTCGCCCTCTTTATAATGCTTCAACTTTTTATTAGTATAAGGAATATTGTATAAAAATAAAAGAGGAGGTTGGGACAAAAGTAAAAACTCATCATTTTCTCTTAAAAGAAAATGATGAGTTTTTGATATTAAACTGAAAATTGATTTCCGTTCCGGGGACGCTTTCCACGGGCCCGACTCGAGCCTCCTCG
>JAAYHP010000366.1 GCA_012735355.1 Lysinibacillus sp.
CCGAGGAGGCTCGAGTCGGGCCCGTGGAAAGCGTCCCCGGAACGGAAATCAATTTTCAGTTTAATATCAAAAACTCATCATTTTCTTTTAAGAGAAAATGATGAGTTTTTACTTTTGTCCAAACCTCTTACTTTCTGGGCAGCCTCTTATTTTATTTAACATCATGGATAATTTAATTAATTTCTATTTTATCCGTTCGTGTTTCTAGTAAATTACCGTACTTATCATAGGCTTTAATGATTATTGTTGAGCCTTTTTTCAAACTAGAACTAGATAAACTAAAATTGTTATTTCCTTCATAAATCATGTCTAAACCGTTTACTGTAACAGCATATACTTCTGGATTTACATTTACTTTAATCGTATGGAAGTTGATAAATTGGACATATCCTATCTCAACCGAATTGATATAATTTGTATTTACGACATTAATTTTTACTGTTATCGTAAATCCAGTATTTCCGACTTCTCCCGTTACAAATGTTTCACCATATTGAGATGTATCAACAGTACCCCATGTAACAGGTTCTCTTCCTTTTGATTTATCTTTATATGTTACAGTAACTTCACTTGGAAGATTTGGTTGAGCACCTAATCTTACATTTATTGGTGGAATGTCTTCAACAGAAACAATATCAGAATCGCTAACATTTAATTCAAAGATACGTGTTGCCGTATTGCCTACAGCATCTGTCACCTCAATAGTAAACGTATAATTTTTTGCTGTTTTTGGGGTACCTGAAAGTTCTCCCGTTTGTTTATTTAACTTTATGCCAGATGGTAGAGTACCTTTAGAATTAAACTCATAGGGCTCTCTTCCATGTTTTGCTGTTATCACTTGATAATAATCACTACCTACGACAGCATTTGGCAACTTAGTCGTTTCAACAGCTAAAAACGAAGTGCGAAGCCCTGTAATATAATCTAATATTTGTTGGGCATCATATTGATTTACAATCCCATTACCGTCAACATCTGCTGAAAGAAACATTTCTCTTTCTGTTATCGGGTTAGTTCCATTGACGTGTTGAAGAATGCGTAAAGCACTTGCAACAGTTGGTCCTGTCCCCGATTCAACCCCACCAATCGGAAGTCTTTTTTCAATTTTCCCATGTAACTTATCGAATAAAATATCTTTCCCTTTTCCTTTTGCAATAATTTGATCTACTGTAATCTCAACTGATTCACCTTCTTCTAATTTTGAAGAAACTGAAAAAGTTATTACTCCAACCGTTGTCGTTTGTTTACTTAATGTAATTTCCTTTTCAGTTAATGATAAAAAATCAATTTTTAACGTATTACTACTTTGATCAAATTTACTACTAAATTGTTCGCTTGCAAAAATACCAACAGGTTCAAACTTTCTAAAAGTTACTCCGCTGTTTTCTGGTACTGAAATGCTAAAAGAAAGTGAGCTTAAATATGTTGTTTCGTATAGTTTGATTGGTACTTGAACTTCATTGCTTAACGAACGTACTTCTCCAATTTCAATCGTTGGTCCGGATAATGCTTGTACAGGTATTTTAAAGGTTGCTAACATTACAACGACAAGACAAAGGATAATTGCTATTTTTAGTAATTGTTTTTTCATGTTCTCCCTCCTAACGAACAGTAAATTCTAGTCGAACTGGTTCTTTCAATTTGCTTCCGCTCAAGGAGGTTAATTGCTCGGTAATTTCCAACGTATAAGTACCAGTACTATACTTCGTTTCAGGTTTTACTTTAAATTTAGTTGAGGAAATCGGCTCAATAATGATAGGTACATTTGTACTACCTTTTTTAATAGTCACAGCGTACTTATTGAGTGAATACTCGTTAAATGGTTCGTTTAATGTAATAGTCCATTCTTTATTAGCTGCAACACTTCTAGAATGGGTCATTTGTTTTCCATCAAATGGTTTTATCGCCCCTTGAATCACTTGAACACTCACTTGATTCCCTTTTTCGTCTATTAAATGGACATTTTTTAATTGAAGTGGAATAGTATTACCTTTTCCTACCGACTGAACTCTCCCACTGATGTTTAATAAATCTCCATCCATCTCTTGGCCATTATCAGTTACCCATGCAATATGTACACTACCATCTTTCTCATTATTAATAGACTTAATTTGAGAAGATAAAGCATCTCCTAGTTTAACGTTTGATTTTGATACAGAAAGCATCGTTGAATCGTATACAAGTTCAAAGGAGCCTCCTGCAATTGGTTCATCACTCCTAATAAAAACTGAAAAATTCACAGAACCCGTTGATTCGGTATAAACGGTTGAAACCCCTAATACTGTTTTTCCAACAGCATGAGAGGCTTGCGTTGGCATAAGTAAACTAACAACAATAACTAAAACTACGATTTGAATTAACTTTTTCATAAAAGTATGGGCACGAATCATCGTGCCCGGCCTACACTCCCCTCATTAGCTAAACTACTTATCGTACTTCAACTCTCAAATCTCTTAGTACATAGTTTTGTAAAATTAAATCAAAAAGCATTGGATCGTCAATTAAAGATTGTAAAGAATAATATCCACTTGGAATATTTAAATTTGGTCTAAAATCTACTGGATATTCAGTATAAATTCTCTCTAATTCATCCCCTGCTGAATTGTACGCAATTACTTCAATTTTATCGCCAGATTTCAATCCAGCTCGAGTAAATGTATATACATTTGAAACAGATGGAGTAGGTACCGGTAGCTGAACACCGTTAACACTTACTGCTACACGATCTACAGAATCATCAGTTACAATTTCTCCTCCTTGAAGGTAACCAGAACTAGAGCGATTAAATTCTAAACTTTGAATATATTTTCCAGGAACGACAATTCCGATGTTATCTAAGCTATAAGTAGCTGTAATTTCATCGAATCGCTTACTATCACTAATTAAGTCTTCCAACGTTTCAATACCTGCAATTAAATCGGTAGCAGTAACGACTTTAACAATAGCTGCATCTGTGAAATTACCATCTTCAGTAGTTGCAATTACAGTTGCTACTCCAATTCCTACCGGCGTAATAATTCCGTCACGAACAATAACGACAGATTCATCGGTACTCTTCCATTCTACTCTTTGATTAGCTGTTTTAGGGTAAACAGTATATTTAATTGTTTCTTTCGCTGGAGAAAAAGTATAGTCATTGTTTTGTAAAAATACGAATTCTTTTTGCTCAAATTCAATAGAAGTTACTCTACCATCTGAACGACCGTCCGTTGATACATATACAGTATAAGTAGCTGTTGTTTTACCATCATTGGCAGTAACAAGAACTACAACTTTTCCTGTACCATCAGAATTTAAAGTGCTACTTAACACTTGAACATCTGCATTTCTAGCATCTACTGGAATCGCATCAACTTTTACTGAACGGGCACCTTCCGTAAAGCTTTCTGCAGGAACGGTAATAAAATAAGTATATTTATTCGAATTGAATTCTGGTACTGAAATATCATTAATATGAAGCGACTTTAATTTCGCATTCGATGAAACTGAACGTTCAATTAATTGATTCCATCGGATATTTCCAGATTTATTATAATCTGTAATTTTCCCACTTACTTCTAAAATATTAAACTTGAAATTTGAACTTTCTACATTAATAGAGTTCTTTCCTGTTAACAATACTTTATGTCTTCCTGAAGCATAGAAGTTATATTTGCTATAATTTTTTTCATAGTTTTGGGATTTATCGCTATATTTTGAATGGTATTCTTGATTACCAAATTGATTAAAGTTTCCATCCACTTGCAATACTCCGTCAGTTAAATGACCGATATCGTTCATAGGAACACCGAGTTGTGAATACTCTCTTAACCCATGATTTCGTTGACTTGCCATGGAGAAATCACCATATACATGGACGAAATCTCCGTCTCCTCTTCCATATTCCTCCACTGTAGTATCCATGGATCCTTTAATCATCGTTAACCAACCATTTGAAACGGAATAATCTCCAAAGATTTCTACAGTACCATGATTGATGTAAAATTGACCATCTAATTGATAAACATTACCTTTTGAGCTATTCTCCTTCATCGTTTCTGAGGAACCGACTTTAACATACCCTTGTCCCACATCTAGCGATTTATTTTCTTTAAATTGTTCATCTACAAGTGGACCACCATCAATAGTTAAGTTTCCCCCGATGATTAGTTCTCCACCTTGGACATTAAAATCCCCTTGTTGCAATAAATCATTATTCACTACGATGTTTCCACCTTGTTGATTCACAACACCTTTTTGAGTGAAATCCCGATCCACTTCGATATTTTGTCCATTTAACTCTAAAATACCATGGGATTTTTGAATGTATTCATTGATTTTTAATTCTGGAGTAGACTTATTTACACCAAACTGACCATTTAGACGGACAATACCATTTTGCTCAAAAGTATCATTCACAATCAGTTGGCTGTTATTTAATAAAATAATAGAATTCGCTCTTTGATCAATACTATCTGCTTCAATGATACCACCGTTTACCGCTCTTAACTCCGCACACTTTTGGATGATTAAATCGCCATCTACAGTTAAATCATATCCATTCAAATTCACTTTTACATTTTCTTGTATTAATAAGCCATTAGGATAATATTGGTCATCTTGCAAAGTGTAATCAGAGCTAATCACTTCTCCAGTGAAGCCGGATGTAGAGTTAAATAACATCGATAAATTTCTATTTAAATCTGATAAACGAGTAATATGGTAATATTGCCCTTCTGTAAGGTTTGCAATAGTTGTTAAGTTTTTACTGTCAATAGAATCAGTAGAGCCAAAACCAAAGATATTAATAGTAACCTGTTCTTCATTTGCTTCTTCTGCTAGTTGCAATAATTTTTGATTATTGATTGAAGAACCTGTCGTTAATACAATAATCATTTTTTCATTGGAACTACTGCTTGCTTCAAATTCACTTAATGCAGCTTGAATTCCAGCGCTTAAATCATTTCCACCGGATGTACTTGGAGTCAAAAACTTTTTTAGTTCGCTTTCGATTTTAAATTTATTTGAGTCTAGTGGAAGTTTTCTTGTTAAATCTTCGTTAAATCCAAATACCCCAACACGATCTTTATTATCTAAAGAATGAACGAATTGAATAATTTCAGATATGTATCCTTCTTCTGAATTCGAATCAATTGTTAATTCAATTGCTGACATTGCTGGTGTGTCATTGATGACAAAAATAATGTCTTTCCCTAGGTAGGGAGAACAGTTCATATTTGTCGCTGTAGCAATATTTGATTGCGGTATGAATGCAATCGTTAGCATGAGCGTCAGCATTACTAACATTATTTTCTTTACTATCTTCATATTTTTACTTCCTTTCCGATATTAATAGTGGTTTCTTCAATAAAGGTGTTAGGGAGAATTCCGATATTACTATTTTACAACATAAAAGGAGTTAACTGTTATGTCAAAAAAAGTTTCTGCATTGATTACAATGTCATTTGTAACAGCTTTGTTCTTCATCCTTCTTCCTTTTGTAGATTCAATCAGTGCGAATCAAACAGAAATTTATTCGATTCCGCACCCGAATCATGAATTTACAATCACATTTAGTGATGAAGTAAAAAATAATGTTGAAAATCTCAATAAAATTTATATACGATCTGAGAGTGGAGAAAAACAATCACTCTCAATAAATGTATCGACAGATCCAACGAAAGTTATAGTAAAATCAAAAAATCCTTACATATTTGGTGAAATTTATACACTAGTCATTCCAAAAGGAGTTGAATCAGTTAAAGGAGAAAAGACAGAAAAGGAAGTAACCCAACCCTTCCAAGTAGAAGGAACTTACATACAATCAATCGATGTAAATTACACGAGCTTTCTCTCAGAGATAAAGGTCTTTGTGAATGATATAGAGAGTATTCAACGCGTTGTTGTTACATTGGAAAATGGCTCAGAAATTGATTTACATAAAAAGTATGGTGAGTTTTCTAGAGGAATGATGGGATTGCTTCCAGGGGATTTACTAAAAATCGAAGCCTACGATTCTACAAATAAAATAGTAGAAACTCAGTATGTTAAGGTTAAAAATTAAAGGAGGAAATACAGATGAAAAGAGCCTTATCCTTTATATTAATATTCATGCTCATCATCTCAACAATCGGACCGCTACCGAATATTTTCGCTCAAACTTCTACTACCATCGCTAAAGTAGAAGGAAGCGTTGCTAATAGTAACGGTACTATTACAGTAACTTTTAATACACCAACTGCTGGCGACAGAGTACTGCTTTATAATCACAAAAATATTATCGTTGGAGAACACATGATTACGTCTTCTGAAATGAC
>JAAYHP010000367.1 GCA_012735355.1 Lysinibacillus sp.
CCGAGGAGGCTCGAGTCGGGCCCGTGGAAAGCGTCCCCGGAACGAAAATCAATTTTCAGTTTAATATCAAAAACTCATCATTTTCTTTTAAGAGAAAATGATGAGTTTTTACTTTTGTCCCAACCTCTTTCTTCATATATTTTTACAATAAGGCTTTTTTGAAGCGTTCAACGCCTTCTTTTACCGTTGATAGAGGACAAGCTAAGTTTATACGTAAAAAACCTCGACCTGCATCACTATATTTAGTTCCAGGTTCGATGGCAAGTTTTCCTTTTGTTAATAGACGATCCATCATCTCTTTTTCTGAAATACCTGTTTCACGATAATCTATCCAAACAAGGTAAGAAGCCTGTGGTCGAAGGACGCGAATTCCTTCAAGTTTATTTAACTCTTTTTCTAAGTAGTCGATGTTTTTAGAAACGTATTGAATCATTGCATCAAGCCATTCATCGCCCTTTTCATAAACGGCTTGAACCCCAGCGGCAGCAAGGATATTCCAATCATCCAAGCCATGAGCGCTTTTCGTTTGAATGATTTTTCTGCGCAAGTTTTCATCCGGGCAAACGATGATGGCTGCATGAAGTCCAGCTAAGTTAAATGTTTTTGTAGGAGCAGTTACAGTAATGATTTTTGCTTTATCCGCATCTTTTACTGTTAATGTTGGGATATGTTTGTGCCCTTCAAATACAATGTCTTGATGGATTTCATCGGAAATGAGTAATACATCGTATTTAATACATAATTGAACAAGCTTTTCTAAGTCTTCTTTTGACCAAACGACGCCTCCAGGATTGTGAGGGCTACATAATATATAAGCTTTTACCCCTTGTTTGAAGGCTTCCTCTAATTTATCGAAATCATAGTCATAAATATTTTCACTTTGGATTAATTCCACTTCAACTGCTTCTCTATTTTGTAATTTCGGAATGTTGAAGAAATATGGATATACCGGTGTTGATGTGCAGACTTTATCTCCCGGCTCTGTAAACGTTTCGATAATGGTTGCAATTGCTGGTACAACACCGCTATGGAATAATAGAGAACTTTTGTCGATATGCCAGTTATGTCTCCGTTTATACCATTGTTGAATGGCTGTTTTACATTCGTCGGTAATGTATGAATAGCCGAATATCGGGTGATTTAGACGCTCTTTAATGGCCTCTGTTACGACTTCTGGAACAGCAAAATCCATATCTGCTACCCACATTGGCAAAATATCAGAGCCATCTTCCACATCATATTTTGCGCGGATACGCTCTTTAAATAGATCCCATTTTAAACTATTCGTATTTCTTCTTTCATATATTTCATCAAAATTCATAGTCAAAACCTTCACTCTTTTCTATTTATTTTATTGCTTTAAATATAACAATTATATGATAATATATAAGAAAATATAAGATTTAATTGTAAGGAGAATTTTGTGGAAAATATATTGATGATTCAAAAAGCGAAATTAGCTTTAATGAAATGGGATCCTTTTCACATTGGTGAAAATTGCTACGAGCCAGAATCATGCGATGTTATTGCTGCTCTTCAAACAATTGATGATCCGACCGAGTTAGCAAAAGTCATTCGAAGAGTGTATGAGCATTCTTTTGAAGTATGGATTCCATTCGAAAAATGTGTTGAAATTTCATATAAATTACTCGCTATTAAATTCGAAGCAAAATGTATCATATAAAAAAGTGTCGTCAGTGGTAAAGACGGCACTTTATTTGTTTGGGAAATTTTACAAAAATAGGGTGATTCTTTGTTCCGCTTCCCACCATATGTTATAATTTATCATGACTATATGTAGCTATAGAAAGTAGGAAAACACATGAAAAAAACATACAAAGTAGGTGAAGTTGTAACTGGGAAGGTAACGGGGATTCAACCTTATGGAGCTTTTGTAGCTTTAGATGATACAACACAAGGGCTCGTGCACATTTCAGAGATTACTTATGGATTTGTTCGAAATGTTGAAGACTATTTAAAAGTAGGGGACGAAATACAAGTCAAAATTCTTGATATTGATGAATCTACTGAAAAAATTAGTTTGTCTACTCGTGCCTTACAAGATCCACCGCAAAATAGAATTGAGAAAAAACCGAAAAAATCTTTACAAGAGCGTGTGAACGAGAGCGATGCCGATGGTTTTCAAACGCTAAAGGAAAAACTGCAAGACTGGATTGAACAGTCTGGACATTAATTGTAAATCCCAAGAGCGACAATGCCCTTGGGATTCTTTTTTTCATGAAAATTCATTAATCCTTTTTATTTTTTAATTTTCGTATTCTATATTGCAAATTTTGTCGGCTCATCCCTAAAGCTTTTGCAGTTTTCGTAATATTGCCGTCATTTAAACTGAGGGCATGTAGCAAATAATAGTTTTCCGCTTCTTTTAAAAAAAGATCGAGAGGCAATAACTCTTTTTTTTGCTGAAGAAGAAAAAAGTCAGGTTTTCTCGTTTCATCTTTTTGTTGTTGGACTTTAAAGCGAAAATGTAATGGTAACATTTCATAAGTGACATGCTTTTCATTTGTTATCATCGAGGCTACTTCATCTAATAATAGTTCCAATTCTTTTAAATTTCCCGGCCAATCATAATGTAAAAATAAATCCATGACTTCTTCAGTTAAGCCTCCAATATTCGAATTAAATCGTTCACGATGCCTTGAAAAATAGTCGTCGACGAAAGGTTTAATATCTTCCTTTCTCGATCGTAACGCCGGAATAGTGATGTTTATTGTAGCAAAAAAATAGTATAAGTCTTTAAGCAGCTGGTTGTTGCTTATTAAATCAATTGGATCTCCTCCAACGCTGCCTATAATCATATGCTTTTCAGATGGTAAGCTAGATAAGATTTCATACAATTCTTTTTGGATCGATAAAGGATAAAACTCAATTCGCTCAAAGAAAAAAGTGTAAGTCTTTTCTTTTTCTAAATAATTTTTTAATCGCTCGATTTGATTCGGTCTTCTACTAAAAAGGGTTATAAATTCATCATTTTTCGGTTGTAGTTCGTGATGAATGCTTTCTGCGATCATATCTTTTCCCGTTCCGGATTCACCTATTAATAATACGGGAATTCGAGCATGGGCTGCTTTCTTAGCATTTTCTTTCACCATTTGCATCGGTTCAGAAATGGCAGTGATGACATCGAAAGTTAATGGTTCTCCGTATCTCCGCAATGGTTGGTAAATTAACTTTTCCAACGAAGTAATATCACGGGCAAATTCAATGGCCCCAATGAGTTTTTCTCCATCATAAATCGGGTAAGTATCATTAATCGTAGTGATTTCATGCCCATATTTATTCCAGTATGTTTGTTTAACATTCATTTCCTTTATGCCCGTTTGCAATACACGTAATAATGTGCTGTCATTTGACCTCAAGGCAAAAAGTTCTAAAATTGACCGATCATTAATATCATCAACATCAAAACCTTCAATTTCTTTCATTTTTTTATTATATAAAATTGTACGCCCTTCGATGTCGATGGCGTGAATACCGACAGATACGTGTTCAATAGCAAATTCATAAAGTTTCATTATTTGATTTCCATTGAATGACATGATTAACACCTCAAAAAATTTTGACGATTATGTTATAACTCTTGAAAAACGCAATAATCTTTTGCATCATTATATATAGAAAAGTGAAAATAGTGCAAATATTTTTTGCACCTATTTATAAAATTGCGTATATCAAAGGAGGAGTAATACATGATTCCCTACGAACATGAACCGTTTACTGATTTTTCCATTGAAGAAAACCGCAAAAAATATTTTGATGCATTGAAGAAAGTAGAAAGTGAATTAGGGAAAGAATATCCTTTAATTATTGGTGGAGAGCGTATTACAACGGAAGAAAAGATCACCTCTTATAATCCAGCGAACAAAACGGAAGTGATTGGTCGCGTTTCGAAAGCAAATAAAG
>JAAYHP010000368.1 GCA_012735355.1 Lysinibacillus sp.
CCGAGGAGGCTCGAGTCGGGCCCGTGGAAAGCGTCCCCGGAACGAAAATCAATTTTCAGTTTAATATCAAAAACTCATCATTTTCTTTTAAGAGAAAATGATGAGTTTTTACTTTTGTCCCAACCTCCTTTTTGTAATTAAAGTTTTTTTAACTTTTCATATTCAAGTTGAAGTTGTTCAATTCGTTTTCTACCTTCTTCGCGGTTTCGAATTGTTTCCGCTTGGATTTGTTTCGTTTCTTCAATGCCAGCTAAAATTGTTTGCCAAGTCGTTTCAATCGTTTCTATTTTAATGCTAGGTTGCCCAGCAGTTCGTGCGATATCCACACTATTTTTACGAATATTTTCCGCATTGCGTATTAACATTTCATTTGTACGTTTGTCTAATTCCTGCATGGAATCAGATACTAATTTTTGTCGTTGTATCGTCACTGCATGAATTAACCCTTGTTTAAAAATAGGGATTGTCGTAACGAAAGCTGAATTAATTTTTGCAATTAAGTGATTATTCCCTTGTTGCATCAGTCGAATTTGCGGAGCTGCTTGGAATGACACTTGTTGAGCCATCTCTAAATCATAGCGACGCTGTTCTAGTAGTTCAATTGCTCGTTGAAGTGTTTCAAGTTCCATTATAGCTTCTTGGTCACCTTCATTCGCCCGCTCTTCTAATTTTATTAATTCCGGTTTTAACTCTTCTACTTTCACTTCAATCGCCGCAATATGTTCGCTTAAACTTTTGAAATAATCAAGATTTTGATCATACATTTGTTCAAGTTCAACCGTATTTTTTTTCATTTCCATTTCGTACTTTGTAATTTCTTGATAAATAGCATCAATTTCTTTATTCATTGTGTCGTACTTCGCTAATATTTTTTGAAGTTGTTCTTTACCTTTACCGAAAAGGCGAGAAAAAAACCCTTTTTTCTCTTCTTTAAAATCTTCTGGTTCAAAACGAGCCATTATTTTATTTAAATTGTTTATAAGTTCACTGGATTTTTCGAGTTTACTTTGTTTTATGGATGCAAGCATACGATCAGAAAACTTTGAAATTGCCGTTGCCGTCTCTTTCCCAAATTCCAGTACTGCAATTTGGTTTTTCACATCAATTTTTTCCGCTAGTTGAAGTACAGCTGGGTCTTTTTTTAATTCCATTTGATGTTTCCGTAATTGGGACATTTCTTCTTCTGTGACAAGTTGGGGTGGAGCTTCAATAATTTCATTTTTTTCTGCTTGATTCTTTGCTTCTAAATCCTCAAATAACGGGTTTTTTGTTTCTGACATGCATATCCTCCGTTCTTTCCATCTATGTATTGACTTTTATACTAGTTTACACTAAGTTCTATAGTAAACATACGAATTATTTCGAGTAAAAGTTTCAATTGGGGCTGTCTGAAAAGAAAAATTAGCTGCTACGATATACAAATTTAATAGTAAAAATTTGATATGTCGATTTGAGTGAAGGCGGCGAGTCAGTGTCGCACGCTTAGTGCCAAAGCAGAGCTTTCATGCGGGAATAGCGTAACGCCTAGACATGCGGAGAAGCGTAGTGACGAGGAGGCTAAGGCCACGGACTGGATGCGCGTCCGCCGAAACGAAAATCGACAATGCAAAAAGAGGTTGGGACATATAGCTAATTTAATTAAGAATCAGTGAAGAAGCATAGTAAAAAAATGATATGCAACGAAAATTGATTGGAGTGACGGGGCGACTCCAA
>JAAYHP010000369.1 GCA_012735355.1 Lysinibacillus sp.
GTGTTAGCAGACTATATTCCTATGGAAGAATCAAAAATTTATAATATTTTAACTAAAAGAAAGTCCGACGGAGGCTATTATTATCAAGTAGAATTCGGTTCTGCAGGAAGAGGAATTAGTCACGAGTTAAAAACAAAGATTGAAGAAGAAAAATTGCCGGGAATTAAATTTATAGATGATACGAAAAGATATTATCCGAATGGGGTTTTTGCTTCCCATTTAATCGGCTTTACACAAAAGGAAGAGCAGGAGGATGGCACTTATATTTCTGTTGGAAAAATGGGCTTGGAGTTAATTTATAATGATCAGCTAATGGGGGAAAATGGGAAAATCGAGTATCAAAAAGATCGCTATAAATATTTGTTGCCAAATAGTGAAAAAATGATTACCCCAGCAAAAGATGGGAACAACATATATTTGACCCTCGATAAAACGATTCAAAACTTTTTAGAAGATTCGATGACAAAAGTGGCAGAAGAATATAATCCGGAATCTATGGTTGGTATTGTAGCCAATGCAAAAACAGGAGAAATATTGGCGATGTCTCAACGGCCAACCTTTGATCCTGAAACAAGAATCGGATTAGAAAATAACTGGTTAAACTATGTTACGCAAGAAGTGATAGAGCCTGGTTCAACGATGAAAATCTTTACATTAGCAGCTGCTATCGAAACGGGAAATTGGCACCCGAATGCCACATATAAATCTGGTTCATACACGATTCTAGATAGAACGATTCGGGACCACAATACGTATGGCTGGGGCGAAATTACGTATTTGGAAGGTTTTCAACGTTCCTCAAATACTGCAATGGCAAAATTGCTTGAGCTTATGGGGAATGACACCTTTGTTGAATATTTAGAAGCATTTGGCTTCGGTCAAAAAACGGGCATCGATTTACCTGGTGAAGTAACGGGAACGATTTTGACTCGTTATCCAATTAACTATGTCACAACGTCTTATGGTCAAGGTTCCACTGTTACACCAATTCAATTAATCCAAGGAATGACAGCGATTACAAACGAAGGTGTCATGATGCAACCATATGTCATTGATAAAATTGTTGATCCATCTAGTGGGAAAGTGATAGAAGACCACGAACCAAAGGAAAAAGGACAACCAATATCAGCAAGTACGGCTAAACAAGTGAGAGAGATTTTAGCTTCCACTGTTTATTCGGAATTCGGTACTGCCAGACATTATAAAATAGAAGGCTATGAAATTGGTGGTAAAACAGGAACTTCACAAATACCGAATCCAAATGGAAGAGGTTATATGACAGGGAAAAATAATTACTTGTATTCGTTCTTAGGAATAGCCCCAGTGGATGATCCACAATTAATCGTTTACGTTGCGGTGAAACAGCCAAAACTAAAAGGGCATGAAGTAGGTTCAGAACCGGTGGAAAAAGTGTTTAAATCGGTGACAGAAAATAGCTTAAAATATTTAAATGTTAACCCTGACGATGTAAAGCAAGTAGAGAAGATTAATATAGATAACTATATAGGCATAAATGCTACTACTTTAAAACAAGAATTAGAGAGTAAAGGGTTGAAACCAGTCATCATCGGAGAAGGTGGAGAAGTTAAGGAACAGTATCCAAAAGAAGGTATTTCCCTATTGAAAGATAGCATCGTCTTTTTAAAAACAGATGGTGCAGTCACTTTACCTTCCTTTGAAAAATGGTCTTTAAGGAATGTACTTATTTATAAGTCGTTGTCTGGTTTAAATATTGAAATTGTCGGGGAAGGCTATGTAGAGAGTCAAAGTGTTACTGAAAATACAATCATTACTGATGCTTCTCCGATAGTAATAAAATTAACAACTCCTGATGGATTTTATGAGTCAACTAGTGAGGAAGAAATGGAGTTACCACTAGATTAATTTATCCCTATTGAATAGAAGTGAAGTTCGATTCATACCTTGTTAAAAACGAGGTGTGGTGTCGAATGAAGTGGATTTCAACCGTTTCAAAAAAGCGGCTACGAATCGTGATCTATGGCTTTATTGTATTTGTAATCGCAGTGGTTTTGCGCCTGTTTTATGTTCAAATTATTCAACACGATAAACTGACCGAATTAGCGAAGGAAAACTGGGATCGGGAAATTCCTTTTGCATCTGAGCGCGGGGAAATTGTGGATCGAAACGGTGAAGTTATTGTGACGAACAAATTATCCCCGACGCTATACTTTATGCCAGCCCAAAATGATAATATCGAAGAAGCGGCGAAACAAATAGCTTCTGTTTTAAACATCGACGAAAAAAAACTTTATGAAAAAATGAATAAAAAAGCTTACTTAGTGAAGTTAGCTCCGGAAGCGAAAAACATAACGTATGAACAAGCTGTTGAAATCCAAGGGTTAAAAATTGACGGGCTATATAGCGGTGTCGATTATGTTAGACATTATCCATATGGCAATTTATTATCCCGCTTTATTGGCTTTACTGGTTACGATACGCAGGGACTTGCAGGTATTGAGTATCAATACGACAAATATCTCACTTCGAAAAGCGCCGCAATTCGTTTGTTTACTGATGCGAAAGGGAATGCTTTACCCCATGTGGATGATGAATGGCGCGAAGGGGACCAAGGTGCAACAGTGCAGCTTACGATCGATTTAGATGTTCAGCAAGTAGTGGAAAGAGAATTGTCCCAAGCAATGGAGAAATACAATGCAGAACAAGCCTTGGCGATCGTGATGAACCCAAATACGGGCGAAATTTTAGCCCTTGCTTCTTTTCCTACATATGACCCAAGCAACTTTGAAGATGTAAAACCGGAAATTTTTAACCGGAATCTACCTGTATGGATGACTTTCGAGCCAGGATCAACCTTTAAAATCATCACGTTAACTGCTGCCATTGAAGAAGGAGTAGTGGATTTAGAAAAGGATACTTTTTACGATAGAGGCTACACAATTGTGGAGGATTCGAGACTTCGTTGTTGGAAACGAGAAGGCCATGGTCACCAAACCTTTTTACAAGTGGTAGAAAACTCTTGCAATCCCGGGTTTATTGAACTAGGACAAAGAGTCGGGGCGGAGAAATTGTTACAGTACATTAAAGATTTTGGATTTGGTGAGCCAACAGGATCCAATATTGCAGGAGAGGCGAGTGGAATTTTATTCTCTAAAGAAGCCTTTGGACCAGTTGAACATGCAACGACGTCTTTCGGTCAAGGGATTGCTGTTACGCCAATTCAACAAGTGCAAGCAGTGTCAGCAGCAATTAATGGTGGGAAATTATATACACCTTATGTCGTTTCAAAAATTGTTGATTCCGAAACAGGGAAAACGATTGTTGAAAATAAACCTGAATTAAAACGAACTGTTATTAGTGAAGAAACTTCTCAAAAAGTAAGGCATGCTTTAGAATCCGTTGTTGCTAACGGTTCTGGACGGAATGCTTATCGCGATGGTTTGCGTATCGGAGGTAAAACGGGAACGGCACAAAAAGTGGAGAATGGTCGCTATAAAGATGGGGACTATATTGTGTCTTTCATTGGATTTGCTCCGAGCGATAACCCAGAAGTGGTTGTGTATGTTGCTATCGATAGTCCGAAAAGTTCGGTCGTGTTTGGAAGTACGATCGCTGCTCCTATTGTTGGTCAAATCATTGAAGATATTGCGCCGACAATCGGTTTAAAAGTGAATCGTGACGGACAAATGGAAAAGCAGTATCGTTGGGGAGATCCAATTACAGAACGGGTACCGAATTTAGTTGGTGTGAAAGTGGATGAAATTATGAAATTGCATTATCCTTTCCGCATTGAAATCCATGGGGAAGGAGAAGTTGTTAAATCCCAATTACCAGAGCCGGATGAAATTATTGAAATCGATGGCATACTTCACCTTTATTTAGGTGATTGATATGAAAAGAATGATAGAGCTATTTATAAAGTAAAAATATTGATTTAAGTGGAGGGCGGCGACTTTTTGAGAATGCGCGCCCGAAACTAAATAATAAGTAATTACCGTAAATTGTTAATGAAACCATTCATACTTCTGTGATAATGTAGAAAAC
>JAAYHP010000370.1 GCA_012735355.1 Lysinibacillus sp.
TTTCTCCTAAAACTTTCATTAATCGATCGAATACAACAACTTGGAAAATAGCGCCGATTATGGCTCCACCAGTAATGGCGATAGCGATATCATTCGGTGTAAAGGCAAATTTATGATCAGCAAATAATGCAAAGAACGATTCAAATGCTGCTAACCCAAAGGAACTAACTAAAATGACAATAAACGCTATTAAAAATTTCGGCATTAAAATTTTCCCAAGACTACTTTTATTCATAGTCTCCATATCAATTTCCGGTTCTTCCACACGCTCGGGTTCCCTTAATAAAATAATCGATAGTATTGCCGCTGTTCCTCCAAGAATACCGGCAGTGAAAAAAGGTACTCGAATTCCAATTTCCGCTAAAAAGCCACCTATTCCAGGTCCAACAATAAAACCTGTGCTGATGGCCGCAGACATATATCCAAGTGCTTTCTGACGTGATTCAACTGTCGTAATATCAGCGATAAATGCAGTAACAGCAGGCATAATGAATGCGGCAGAAACCCCACCTAAAATACGTGAAATAAACAATACTTCAATCGTTTTTCCTAAACCGAATAAAAACTCTGATATACCGAAAATAAATAATCCGATAACAATGATAATTTTTCGGCCAAAACGGTCAACAGCTTTTCCAGAAAACGGGGAAACAATTAATTGGGTTAAGGCAAAGGCTGCCGTTAAATAACCAACTACAGTACCACTAATAGATAGTTCATTCATGATCGATGGCAGGACGGGAATTACAAGCCCAATACCTAAAAATGCAATAAACAAGTTTAAAAGCAACAAGCTAAGTGTTACTTTTTCCTTTTTTGCCATGTTGAATACCTCTACTTCCTTACTTTAAGTCTACAACATAGCTTAAACTCTACAGTAACTGTAAAGTCAATAAGTATGTTTATTTAATTTTTACTTTTAATTCAACTACATATTGTATCGATTCCCTAGATGCCAAATTTGTTGGCATATACACTTCATAGACAGGCGACTGAGGATTGTTTATAGCTTTATAGAGCTTCTGATAATTTTCGAAGTAAGACTCACCATTATCGAATGTAAATGCAATACATGCATATCTTCCTTTTGGAATTATCAGCACTTCTTCATCCTCTTGAATCAACTCAACGTAGCGCTCTGTCAATAACGGTGTAAATAAGTAATCATAGTAGATTTCTTCAAAAGAATCATAATTTTTCAAAGGATAAATTCCGCCATAACGACTCATAATCGTTCCTTCTCGCTCTACAGTTTTTATAAGCGTACTGAAATATTTATTTGGCGAACTTAACAAACTGAGATTTTCAGTTTTTATTGCAAGTAGGCGATGGGAATTTATCGTTGTTTCATACACTTCATTGTATTTTGGAATGTTGAGCTGTTCAACGAGTTGCATCTTTGTTTTAAGTAATGTTTGTTGTATTTCAAGGATTTGTTTTACTTTTTGTTCTACAATTTTCTCTTGCTTACAAAAAAATTCGAGCAATTCGTCACCTTTTAATGATTGTGCATATTTAATATCTTTTAACGGTGTACCAATATATTTTAATGATTTAATTAAATCTAGCTGATAAATTTGGTCCTCAAGATAGTAACGGTAATTTGTTTTTGGATCGATATAAGCCGGCTTAAATAAATTTATTTCGTCGTAATAATGTAGTGTTCGAATCGGTACATTGGATAGCTTTGATAATTCACTAATTGTTAAATATTGATTTTTAACCATATTGTGACCTCTTTTAGATTATTTATGAACGATTCGAAATATATTATAAAACAATTAATGCAACTTAATTTTAACAGAAGAGGTCTTTTATTAAAAAAATTAAAGCCTATGAAATTTTGTTCATTGCAAAATTTCATAGGCTTTTTTCATTTTAGAGGATGATTTTGTCTCAGCCGCTTTATTTTTTTAAGTGATCATTAGTTAAAACGATATTTCTTTATCCAATATCATCCGATTGAATGGAAAGTTGCTCTGTTCTTGGATATTTTTCAAGATAAGGAGATAAGTAAGATTCCCTTACTTCATGGCGCATCCAACCCATAATTCCTACAATCAGTACAAAGATAGCTAAAGATACAGTAAATGATTTAAAAGAATCTTTATACCCTGCCAGAAATAGAAATATACATAAAACAATGGTTAAAACAATTGAAAGCACTAATAAAGTGGTTAACAGTAAATCTTCCCCTAAAAATAGTATTCGCACATCCGTTTTAAAGGAGAATAATAAGATGAATCCTGCCACTAATTGTAACACTGTGACCCAAAAGGCCACTTTTGCTCCAAATAATTTTAAAGTCTGTTCATAGTCTTTTAAGTTATTTCCTTTCCAGCTTTTATAGGAGTAGTACAGAAACATATAAAAGCCCCCAGAGGCAAGACTGGCAAGTATAAAGTGTAAATATCTCTGCCAAATTTCTGGGTAGTAAAATAAACTAGCAAAAAATCCTCGTACATCGATCCAACGTTCTGGATAAATCATCGAAGTAATATTGACGATAAAAATCAGTGGAATAAAAAGCAATATGAGCATAGCTACAAAACCAACACTAATATGTAACACCTTTTTCTCTTGCCACTTGCCCCACATAAATTTATAAACATACAACAATAGGAAAGCAATAATTAATAAAACAATTACATTTAACCACATTTTCCCTATTAAAATAGTACTAGAATAAAAATATTGGGTATAAATAACACTAATAATAAGTAAGGGGGCTACCCCTAGTACAACGGCTATACTTTTATGAACTGATGCGTGAAAAGAACAGCTTTGCGCCATTTTATCCAACAAAGAATTGTTTTTTATTCTTCCTGTAATCTCTAATCCTACTGCTCCTGCCGATAAAGAAATTGTTAAATTCACAAAAAGAATATGCATGATAAAAGTAAGAATGATTAAAAACTCTAATAAACCAATGGGCGCTGGAATTGGTAATACATTATCAGGAGAAATCGGCAAATTATTCACTTTGACTTACCTCCTTTACCCCGTTCACTTCATCAATCTCTTTTTTCAAATAAGCCACTAATGCATCCAATTCTTCTTCCGTTCCCATGAAAGGAGGCATGGCAACTCGCACGTTATGCATTGTAGGAATATATGTTTTCAATGCCTCTTCATCCCATCCAACTAAACGTTTTCCTAATGCTCTTTTTTCTCTCCAACCATCAATTGTATGACAGGAGAGACACTGTCCTGCAAATACTTCTCTCCCGACTTCAACTTTATTTTCCTCTGTAATTTCTTTTTCCATTATCCAAGTAGAATGAGCTAAATAGCCTTCTTCATTAATTTTTTCTTGATTTTGATAAAGAAGCCCGTTAGCATACATGTAATCATAAATAATGAAAGGTTTTCGAATCGATTCTCTGACAACCTCAAATTCTCCGATAAATCCAATGGACGCACCGAACACAGCCAACGAAAGTATTATCGGAACCGTTTTCGGACTTCGGATAAGCCAAACTAAAAAGACGATTAATATTAAAAATGCGAGCCCATTGATGATTTTAAATGTATTTTCAGTCATACCTGTTGACCAAACAATCATATCGTAAGCTTGTTCTGGAATAGACCATAAATACCAAAGCCCTAAAATAAAGGTCATTGGCAAAGAGATAGCACCCCAAACACCGAATACTTTAAAAGCTTCCTCTCTTAATGAAAGGTCTTTCACAAAAAGGCGAAGTAAAAAAGCCACTACTACGATTGCTAGCATCATAGCTAAAAACATTCGAAAGCCTAAAGAAGGCAAATATGTTGGATTTAAAAAGGCGTTCCAAAACGAAAACGTATCAATCCATTTTCCAGGTGTTAATTTCGCAGCCAATACTCCTGTAATAATGGCCATCGTTAGCCATGACGCAACACTTAGCGAAATCCCTAAATTAATATGCTTTTTTTTCTTCTCAGGGCTTTTCCAAGAATCCCAAGTATAGTAATAAATAATTAAAATAACGACTTCTGTAATAAAAACAATCCATTCAGTTACCCAAGCCCAGAAAAATATTCGCAATAATGCACCGATGGAATCAGGTTGAATCACTGTTGTTGAAAACCAGATTCCTACGCCGGTCATCGCCCCAACCGTCGTTGTGATAATTAAAACCCATTTCGCCATTGTTTTTGCTAATTCATCGAGCTTCTCATTTTCCGTTTTAAAGGCACGATACTCTAAAGATACCGTTAAGACGGATGTTCCAATGGCGACACCATGGCTAATTATAACGTGAATGATAGCAATGATAGCAATTACTGTACCATATCCAAGCCACGTATACTCCACATATGGAAAATTCATTTCACTTCCTCCTTTTCATTTTTTCACTCACATCTTATAAAACAGTTGTGAAAAAATAAAAAAGTAACTGTGAAAAAATGGAGAAGTGGAAAATGTTTTTCAAATACTTTTCAACTCGGACAAATTTTTTTAAAATATGGAAAATCGTTTGAATTTATTAGAATGGATTGGAGATTTAAGTAGTGGGAGAATAAAGGAAGGGGACGGTTCCGAAGAAGTCATGAGAACCGTCCCTAAGGATCATTGGGCTGTATAACCACCGTCAATTATGATAGAGTTTCCTGTCATGATTGATGAGTCATCAGATGCAAGGAATAATACTGCTTTTGCCATTTCTTCAGAAGTACCTAAACGCTTCATAGGTGTTACATCTCTTAACGTTTGTTTATAGTCTTCAGGAATGATTGGTGTATCAATATAACCTGGGCATAGAGCGTTTACACGAATATTGCGAGTTGCATATTCAAGTCCTAATGAACGGGTTAAGTTGATTACGCCACCTTTTGCCGCGTTGTAAGCTGCACTACCAGGAGAACCTACCCAACCGTACATTGATGCAGTATTAACGATAACACCGCCACCAGTCTTTAACATTTCTTTGATCGCATATTGTGCGAATAAGAACGTTCCATCTAAATCGACAGCAACGGTTTTACGGTATTCTTCAAATGTTAATTCTTCTGTCGGTTTTACTGCACCAATACCAGCATTATTAAATAAAATATCTACTCTTCCAAATGTATCAAGTGTTTGTTTATAAACATTTGCTACATCATCTTCATTAGATACGTCTGCTTTTACAAAGATAGCTTCTCCACCCATACCTTTTAATTCATCTATAAAAGCCCCGGCGTTTGCATCGTTCCAGTCAACAAGAACAAGTTTTGCTCCTTCTTGAACAAATAGTATTGCTGTTGCAGCACCACTACCTGAAACTCCACCTGTAATACTAGCAACTTTATCTTGTAATTTACCCATCACAAAAACCTCCTATAATTAATAACAAAGTATAGTATTCACTAGAAAAAATATGATATACATCCAGTTTAAAAATTAGTATTTATATGATTGACCACCGTCAATCGGAACAACTGCCGCATTGATAAAAGATGCTTCATGTGAAAGTAAGAAAGCGGCTACGTATCCAACTTCCTCAGGACGACCGAAACGTTGCATTGGGTTTGGTTTCACAAATTCTTTCCCAACTTCTTCCCAATTGTCTCCGCCCATTTGACGTAGGGAACCTTCCACCATTGCAGTCATAATTGCTCCAGGTGCAATAGCATTAATATTAATACCATATTGACCGTATTCAATGGCAGAGTTTCGTGTTAAACCGATGACACCATGCTTACTAGCAGCGTATCCTGATTGGTTACCAACACCACGAATACCGCCGACAGAAGCGCAATTTAGGATGGAACCGAATCCTTGTTTTCTCATAACTTTTAGAACATATTGCATACCATAAAATACACCATTTAAGTTAACGCTAATTACTTGATCAAATTCTTTTGAACTATAGTCTTCAGTTAGATTTTGTTTCCCTTCAATTCCAGCATTATTGAAGAACCCATCAATTCGACCAAACTTTTCAACGGTTTTATCAACATAATTTTTTACTTCTTCTTCATTTGCAACATTTGCAGTAATTAATAAGACTTCGGTATTTGGGGCAACGAGTAATATTTTTTCTTTCGTTTTTTCTAAACCTTCTGAGTTTAAATCAACTAAAGTTAGCTTGGCACCTTCTTTTGCTATTTGCAATGCTGCTGCCTCTCCTAAACCAGAACCAGCACCAGTGATAATAACAACTTTGTCATCAAAACGTTTACTCATACGTAATCAGCTCCTGATAAATGTAATGTTTTTCATATTACTGCGTTAATTAAACAACTTTGCTCAACATTTCACAAACTTTATTTAAAAAATAAACAACACACTATGCTCACAATATCACATACTTTTATAAAAAAATATGACTCGGATCCTTATCACACTTTTATTATACAATTTCTATATCTAAATTCATTATCTAGTATAGACAATGATTTATAAAGATTTTATATATATCTGATAAAAGTATGCTAATAATCATGTGCTTTTAGAGGTATGGAAAATACGTTAATTTATTGTAATGTTACCTATGTAGACATTGAGTGTTGTTATTTATATCGATAAGGAATGACTAGAAATGAAATTTATTAAAATGATTATAACGATATTCATATTTTTCGCTATCGTTGCAGGTTTGATAGGTGGCTATATTTATAATACAAATTGGATGTACAAGTATAAAGGAGAATTCGATCGGTTTTTCGGTGAGGGAAACTGGGAGTATGTTGATAAAGAATCTAAATTAAGTCGTTATGCAACAGAATATTATACACGTAGTAGAAGATATTATGGGACTTCAGGTGAAATACCAGAAACGTACCATAATTGGTATGTTCGTTTTTATAATAAATACGGAGAAGAAGAATATTGGAAATTTACAGATCATGCATTGAAAATTAACAATGATAAATATGGAATTTTAAGTTCGAAAAGATTTACTAAAAAGCAGGCACTTTATCAAGATTTAATGTATCTCTCCTTTTACTTAGTTGGTAAGGAAATTCTACATGAAGTAATTCAAGAAGTACTAACTGAAAATGAAGCAAGTATTTTTCGCGTTGAGATGTCTTTTCGAGGTAGACCAGATCGAACGCTTTATAACTATTTAGCTAAACAATCGTGGTTTACAGTATCAGGAGCAACAGCGGAACATTACTTAACTAGCGGAAAACATACTTTCTATATCGATATTTTTGCTTATGACTATAGATTTCAAAAGTTAACGGAACAAGAACAGCAAAATGTCATTAATAGCCTAGAAGAAATTGAAAAAATGCTGCTTGAAAGGTACGGAGAAAATGCATCGTTTTCCATCTTTATTAATCAACATAACAAAGTGGAGTATAAAGATGGAGTGAAGCAACCTTAAAAGGAATATTTTTATAGTATATTAAGAAATAATATAATTGAGAACCGTTATCATTTAGTTTATACTAATAAAAAAACTAATATTTTAATAAGGAGAATGTAAATGCAATTTCAAATATACTGGACCAAAATTAATAAAATTATTGATGAAACGCCAGAAGTGAAAACCTACTTAGTTGACATCCCAGATGGTTATACTTGGGAAGCAGGGGCTCATATTCACTTAGGACTAAAAGGGTTTAATGAAGGGGAAAAGCCGAATAGAGGTCTAGTTCGTCATATGTCCATCTCCACTTTACCTAGAGAAAATGCAATAGGTATTACAACGCGCATAAGAGAACAGTGCTCTGAATTTAAATCGATTTTAAGAGGTTTACAAGTGGGAGATGAAGTAGCTGTTTTTAAAACCCATTGCAATGTACCGCTTAAGCGAGAAAATAAAAATATTTACTTACTTTCATCTGGTGTGGGGCTAGCAACTTTCAGACCAATTGTACTGGAATATTTAGAGCGTCCTGATAACATAAATCAAATTTATTCTTTAAACATCGATTCTTCGAAAAACTATCTATTTAAAAATATTTTTACAACGGATCATAGCAAAAATTTCACGGCGAAATTTGTTGATAACCGTAAAGATTATTATGAAGCGGTGAATAATTTAGCAGCAGATAATGCTGGTCTTTATTATATTGTTGGTAGCGATGAATTTCTTAAACAAAACATTGAAGTATTGTTGGAGAAAGGCATTCAACCAGATCAGATTATGCTTGATAAGCGTGAACGTCAACTGCCTGATTTTTTACCAATCAATTCATAAAGTAATGGCGACGAGTTTACAAAACTCTGTCGCTTTTTTATTTGCTGTTTAATAAAATCCCTTTTCTCCTTTTTTCTCCTAACCGTTTATAAATTTGTAAAGATTAAATCTATTAATTAGTGAATCTGTCTACCGTAAAAAATAGAATCAACATATATTAACTTGAATGATTTATATAAATAGTTAGGAGGCAACTAAAATGGAACAAAAGCTTAAAATCTTAATATTGATTCGACGATTTGACAGAAGTCATCCGAAACATCAACCAAA
>JAAYHP010000371.1 GCA_012735355.1 Lysinibacillus sp.
AAAGAAAATGATGAGTTTTTGATATTAAACTGAAAATTGATTTCCGTTCCGGGGACGCTTTCCACGGGCCCGACTCGAGCCTCCTCGGAGCTTGTTCCTCGCTCCTGCGGGGTCTCGAGTTTCGGGCTGTTCCCGTTGGAGTCGCCCCGTCACTCCAATCAATTTTCGTTGCATATCATTTTTTTACTATACTTCTTCACTGATTCTTAATTAAATTAGCTATATGTCCCAACCTCTTTTTGCATTGTCGATTTTCTTCTGCGGACGCGCATCCAGGGCCGGCTTCAGCCTCCTCAGTGCTCGTACCTCGCACCTATGCATTTCTAGGCGTCACGCTATTTCCGCAGGAAAGTTCTGCTTTGTGACTGTCACTTCGTTTTCGTCACAGCAAATTAATTTTAAATTCTTTAAATCAAGAAGAAACTCTCCGCTTCTTAATATATCAAGTCCAATCAACCCTTGAATATTGAATCCATGCAAATGCCCAAAATCCATTTGGACGAAGGGAAACATTTTATCTCCAATTTTGACATAGTCGAGTCGTTTCATAAAGCTATATTCCACACCGCCAATACCTGCATGGGGGACGAGTTTATCTCCATTTTCATATCGGACACCTAAATCCGAAACCGCATCTATTTCAATAAGTGAATGAGATGCACCAGAATCAATGACAACCCGCTCTAATATTTTTCGCTTCCCTTTATAACAAACTTCTATTGTTGAAAGTAATAAGCCATCTTCAAGAGTTAGGTTCATTTCCCACACCCCAACCGACTGATTTTTCATCATTGTATTCTTGTAAATAATAGAACATTCCAAGGAAAAACTAGTTTTCCGTTCTTAGTTTTCGAGTTCTCATAATGAACCCGAGGAAAATGACCGTCCCAATTAATAACATTTGGAAAAGCACGATTGGTAGAGGATTCGTTAAAAAGGGTTGTACATACTTGTCTTGAATAATCATTTTCGATGCAGTCCAAGCGAGCACTCCCGCTCCTAAATAAATGACTAACGGATATCTTTCAATGATTCGTATGACAATGGTACTTCCCCAAACAATGATAGGAATCGAAATAACTAGTCCAATAATAACGAGCAACATGTTGCCAGAAGCGGCCCCAGCTACAGCGATGATATTATCAATTCCCATTAAAAAGTCTGCAAGCATGATTGTCCAAATAGCTCCCCAAAAGGATTTTTTTGAAGGGCGAATATCTGTATTTTCTTCCGTAAGTAATAATTTTAATGAAATATATACTAATAAAACACCACCTACAAGAAGTAAACCATCAATAGCTAACAGTTTGACTGCAAGCAATGTAAAAAAAATACGCATGATAATGGCAGCAATTGTTCCAAGAATGATGACCTTTTTTTGCTGTTTCATTGGCAAATTTTTTGCAACCATTCCAATTAATAAGGCGTTATCACCTGCAAGCACTAAATCGATAAAAATAATAGACAAGAGGGCAGTGTAAAATTCCATTGACGCAAGTTCCATCATCTATCTCCTATCAATTCTTTTTTGGAAAGTATATGAACAATTATGTACATTAAGAAGTAAAGAAAAGTGGATGAAAAAAGGATTTCCGTTGACAGGAATTGTCCCTTTTCATATAATTTATGGAGAAAATGAATGAAAAAACGATGATGGAAAGAGTACGTTTTTGTCCAGTGGAAAGAGAGAGATTCCTTAGGCTGAAAGAATCTTCACAGAGGGCAATTTCGGAAAGCTACTCCAGAGTGCAGCTAATCCCTGCCGTTCACTTACGTTACAGTGTTTCGAGTGACAGTTCCTAACTAAAGCTTAGACTGCTTTTTGTAGTAAGTGAAACTGTAACGAGGGTGGTACCGCGAGTTTTCAGTCTTCGTCCCTTTAATTGGGATGAAGACTTTTTTATTGAAACGTTTAAACTTTTCATCTATTCAATCTAATTAGGAGGTATTTTCAAAAATGAAAGCAGCAGAAATTCGCCGCAAATTTTTAGATTTCTTTGTTGAAAAAGGGCATGCCGTTGAGCCTTCTGCATCATTAGTGCCAGTAAATGACCCATCATTACTATGGATTAACTCCGGGGTTGCTACATTAAAAAAATATTTTGATGGCCGTGTAATTCCTGATAATCCACGTATTACGAATGCTCAAAAATCCATTCGTACAAATGATATTGAAAATGTTGGAAAAACGGCACGTCACCACACATTCTTTGAAATGTTAGGGAACTTTTCTATCGGTGATTACTTTAAAAAAGAGGCGATTCACTACGCTTGGGAGTTTTTAACGGATCCAAAATGGATGGGATTCGATAAAGAGTTGCTTTCTGTTACAATCCATCCGGAAGACGAAGAAGCATATAATATTTGGAAAAATGAAATTGGCTTACCCGAAGATCGAATTATTCGCATCGAAGGGAACTTCTGGGATATCGGTGAAGGTCCATCAGGTCCAACCTCTGAAATTTTCTACGATCGTGGTCCTGAATATGGAAATGATCCAGATGATCCGGAACTTTATCCAGGCGGAGAAAATGAACGTTATCTTGAAATTT
>JAAYHP010000372.1 GCA_012735355.1 Lysinibacillus sp.
GGACAGTTTTCCTGAGTAATCGTTCCTGTTAAGTAGTTCATCTATTTTTATTAACAGGTTATCAGAATATTGCAAGTAAGTATTGATTTTAAGCATGGAACGACCTCCTTTAGCCCTATATTAGCATCGTAACATAATTTACCTAATAAAAAATATTTATATTTTTACATATATACTATATTATGGAAATGATAATGTATACTTTATAATAAAATTTTAATCATAAAAAAACCTTATATCTAAATTCGTTTTAGACATAAGGCTTTTAAAAAGACTAGTTTGTTAGAAAAGTGATAACTGTTCTTCGTCTCCATTATTTTGTTTAAACTCTTCTTCATGTTCAAGTTCAATGACGATTTCTTCATTGCGTTGAAATAAGCAATCCTCTACTCCAATTTTCTCTACAATCATTAAATTTCCTCTATCTACCTGATCCAAGAGAAATTTTAAAATGGATGGTAAAATTCTGGGTCTTTTAAGAACGCCAACAGATAAAGTTTTATCTGCACCAAAGTGCTCAATCAATATATGACAAATTTCCACAATGCTAGAAATACCGTTTAAAACAAGATAGTAAGCAATCGTTTCTTTCGATGCGTCTTGTGAAAGTTGTTGCCGAACTTGCTCCACAAGTTTTTCCATTTTCCTTTGTTCACGTTCTAATTGTTCAAGCACTCGTTGTTGTTCTTCCTCAATGGTTTTTAAACGAGCTTCTTGTTCAGCTTGTTTAAATTCTCGTTCAAGTTGACGCAACTTTCTATAAAGACGGTCTATTTGTCGGTCGAGTAAGGGAACATTGGCGTCAATATGGGCTTGAATGTCGTCGGGAATATCCATTCCATGAAAATCCCTTTCTAACAATTCATAACCATATCGGTTTTCCTTTATTTTAATAAGCAATTCATCTAATTCTAAATCGATTACCGTTAAATTGCGGATTAGATCTTTCAAAATTTGATTGTCGATACCGAGAAATTGAATCAGATGGTTTTCACCGTAATCTATCGTTTTCCCTGTTACTTCATGCTTAACTGTAAACACTCGTCTTAATGGGAGGTTGCAAGCGCATTTACCAAGACGGTTTCCCTTACCATAATCGATATATCCCTCTAGGAACCAACCACTCGCGTCTTGTTCAATATCTTCTAAAGTGATGTCTTGGGAACGAACGAGAGTTACTTTTTTATCTGCCATCATATTGAGAAATTTCGTTCTTCGTCCTCGTTTCACGTAATTCGTTAGAAAATCAAGTTGCTCATTCGTTGCGTATTGCTTAAGAAATTCTCGTTCTTCCTTCGTTAATGGTGGTTTCATATGCTACACTTCACTTTCTACTTTCTCTACATTGATAATAAAGAGTCCTATGGAAGGTGTCAAACGGAGGGGGAAGAAAAAGATTGTATGGAATAGGGGTGCTTTGATGCGTGCAAAAAAATGGATAATTTTATTGTTTTATTTATACCTATTTTTCAGCTTTAGCTACTTGTGTTATAACCAATGGATGAATGGGTATATAATAATTAGTATAATTTGGGGTATGTGTGCGCTATCATTAGGCTATAAAGTCATTCGATTTTTGAGAGAGAAAAAGAAAGATGGATGGAATCGAAGTTATGTTGTTTTAGATTAGCACTTGTTCAGCAAAATTAAATTATCCCTTGCAATATCTTATGTATTTGTCCTGATTTTTTTAATTGTTGGAACGTTTGGTTTGTATCAAGGATATGTTTCAGTTAATCCTCTTGAATTGATGATTGCAGCAATTCTCTTTAGTATTCTCGTATTTATGTTATCTCAAATTTTCCTATGGTTAATTAGCTTTTTATAAGTGTTTTGATTGATTGACTAAATATTGTATGAAAAAGGGTGTAATTTATTGAAAAGGAAAATCCTTTGGTTATTCATCACACTATTTTTATTTGTTGGTTTCTTTATTGCTGGGTACGTATTTTTTCTATACAATCCGTATATGAAAATAAGTACAGAAATATTTCCTATTACTGATGAAGCTTACCAGTCAATCGGCGGGTTAGAATATATAGAAC
>JAAYHP010000373.1 GCA_012735355.1 Lysinibacillus sp.
AAATTACCCGCTCTTGTGTATAAAACATTAGTAAACTGAGTGGCACCTACTCCTGGATCTCCTGTCATTTCTGTACTTTCATCTGGTGCTTGTGGATTTTGACCAACTCTTCTAAAAGTTCCAGCAGCATCAGCTACCATAAAGAACCCATCACCAGAAATGGCTAAGTCTAGCGTTCTAGCTGTAGATTGTAATGAACCTCCACCGTGGATTACATCAATAGCTGCCATTGTAGAACCTAATCCTACTTGTTTCGGGTTGACACCCCCGCGAGTTGCAGTTGCACCTGATGCACTACCAACTGATTGGGATACCATATCTTTAAACACCGTACGGCTTTTCTTGAATCCGTGAGTGTTCACATTTGAAATATTATTACCGATAACATCTAGTTTTGTTTGATGGTTTCTTAAACCGGAAATTGCTGAGTACATTGAACGTATCATACGTCTAGTTCTCCTTTCGAATATAAGAATTTATTGTTTGCTTCTGTCGGTCAGCAAACAAAGGCATCCATAATGGTCCTGCCTTATAGCACAATAGTACCGGCAATATTTGTAAATAATTGTTCTTTAGCTTCATCGCGTTCCATCGCTGTAATGACCGTTCCATTTTTTGCACTTACAATCAACGCTGCCTGATCCATTAAAACGAGCGGTTGATTGACACCTTTTGAACGGGCTTCAATTACTTTATCTGTTACTTTTTGCCACTCTTGTTCAGTAATTTGGATATTGCGATCGCGAATTCGTTCGTTGGCATGTTTACTAATTTTTAACTCATTTTTTGCTTGTTGTAAATGGTCAATGAAAGGTTTAGAGTTCGTATCAGTAACAGGTATCGTTTTCGGTTGTGCTTGAATCGGTTGCAATGGCACGGGTTGAAAATGAATTCGATGCATGTGATTCACCAACCTAATCTAATATTTCAAATTGCTCCCTCGTTAACCGAACTTCATTTTCTAAAATAAATTCGATGACTTGATTGTTCGTTTTTACCGCTTCAATCATCGCTTCGATGAATTCCCCATTATCATCTTCGTATTTCACCATTTTTCCAATAAGCATGCTTGCTTCAACAAGGGGATTTTCTACAATTGGTTCTTCCACTGTATTACTTTGTGTTTTACCTAGCACAGAGGAGATATTGCCTGTCGTAATTTCTTTACCGTCTTCTAATACGAACTTAGGCAATCCATCAACAAATTTAATTTCTTTTATAACGCCTTGACCCTCATTAATAATTGGCATTCCTTTTTCATCTAACTCATCTGTAATTTCATGCCATTTTACTTCTTGTCCTACGAAAGTTGTGTAGGTCATCAATTGAGTTTGTAATTGGGAATCTAATAAATCTTCCATCGCTTTCGTCATATTTTGCATTTGTTCTAACGTAGAGAACTGGGCCATTTGAGCGATGAATTCTTTATCTTCCACCGGATTTGTCGGGTCTTGATATTGCAATTGAGTAATTAAAATCTTTAAAAAATCATCTTTCCCAAGTACAGAGTTACCGGTTTCTCTTACAGGCTTTTTATAACTTGATAAATAATAATCGTTCGTAATTTTCGACATTTCAGACATTATTACACCTCCTCATCGATTAAGTAGTCTTTAAAGGACAATTTTTCATTTTCTTGTTGTTCGTCAGACTCTTGTTCTTCATCTTGATTGTCTTCGCCTTTAAACATATTGTTAAATAAGTTTTGATCGCGCAAGCTCGACTCTTGTAAGCTTTGCTGAATATCAATTCGATCCAATTGAATATTTTGTTGAACAAAAGCTTGTTTTAATTGATGAATTTGGCTATCAAGCAATTCCTTTCCAATCGCAGTGGATGCAAGTAATCTAGCAGAAATCATACCATCCTTTTGCACTAATTCAATACGAATAGAACCTAAATTTTCCGGATAAAGTTTTAATAAAATTTTCATCGTTCCTTGCGTATTGGACATTTGACTGCGTGAAATGATCGCTTCAATTTGTCTTGCTAACGCTTCAGATTGCGCTGTACTATTAGAGTTCGGTAAAGTGACAGTAATCGTTTTTGGTGTGGACAAAGATTGTTGAATATTTGGGTTTGTAGCAGTTGTTGTTGTGTCTACTTTTGTTACACTCTTTGTTTCCACTATTGTTTCTGCTTTACCTTCAACTTTTGAATTTACGTTTATATTAACTTTTGTTTCTACTGTTTTCTCCACTACTTGTTGGAATCCTTCAATGGATACTTTTCCAGAAGTAGTTGTTACTTCTTTAGTAAAAGTTTTTGCGATGGACTGTAAAAGTTCTTTCAATCCATTGATTTGTTCTGGTTGATTGAATTTTAAATCAGTTTGTTCTCCAACGAGTTGAGTTATTTTTAATAGTTGTAACAACTGAGCAGCTTCCTTAGGCGATCCCTTTTCTTTTCCTTCTAATATAGAAGTAATTTGAGCCATGAATTTTGGTTCCTCATTGGCTAGCTGTATAAAGTCCCAAATATTTTCAATGACTACTTCTTCACCCAACAATTCTTGAACTATCGTATTCAATTGTTCTAAATCTAGATTTAGCAATGAAAGAAGTTCATCGCTGTTCAACAATTCATCAAAAGGAATAACTTTTCCTTCATCACCAATTGTAATCATTAATAACCCTTCATCATGGCTGATATTTAATAGGTCTAACACGTCTTCAAGGGAATTCGTTTCTAATAATTGAACAATTTCTTCAATATTAGCTGGGTTGTCCACATCCACAATCATTGTAGAGTCTTCATTACTAGCAACAATTTTACTAAATACGTCCCCGAATTTGCCAGGCATTTCTGGATGCATTGATTGACTTGCTAATTTGCCAGGTCCATTTTGTGCAATCGGTTTAGATTGGGATACAACAAATGGCATTGCTCCGATATTCATTGTTTCACCTCCTTCCAAAAACTAGTTAGCCTTATCGTTTTTTTCTTTTTGTGATGATAATAGTTCCGTATAACGAGCAGCATCAGCTGGGTTCATTTTTGCGAAAATCGCTGATAATGTTTCTGGCTTCATGCTTGATAATATTTTCAGCGCTTCTTCGTCACTCATTTCAACGATAATAGGAGCAACAGCTTTTGCCGACATATTTTCATATGTAGTAACAATTTCTTGGAAATCTTTTTTGTACTCCTCTTGAGATTTCTCTAATTCTTCTATTTTTTTTCGCAATTCTTTTTGAATAGCTACATTATTTTCGTTCTCTGCTAAAGCGGCATCTAATTCACTTTGAAGCTTTTCGATCTGAGCGTCCTTTTCTTGAATTTCCGCTTGCAATTCAACTACTTTGCTATCCATATTTATTGCATTTTCAACCGGTTCCTCTTCTTGAAAAGGCAATACTTCAGAAGCTTTTTCAAAAACATTCGTATCCGTAAACTGAGCAATGACTAATAGTATTGCAATGACAAAGAGTAACGGAATGAGAAACCATGCGAAAAACTTTTGAAAAAACCCTGGTGATTTTTGCTCCACAATCTCTTCTGTTTTTTCAGTTTTCAATTCTTTGTTTACTTTTGCCATGGAATCACCTAATAACTTTCTTGTTGTACATAAGGGAGGAAATTTCATCTAAATACGCTGCTTCAATACGATTTTGCTCCTCTTGAAATGCTAAAAAATCCTTTTCACGCATTTTTTCATACTTACGTACTTCCAAGTTTTTTTCTAATAATTTTTGTTCAAACCACTGCATTTTAGTGCGGGCTTGAATAACTTTTTGTTGAACTTCATTGATGGTATGTTCAAGGCTATCAATGAACTTCGTAAAGTGATGGATCTCATCAATTGTAGCACCTGTCTTTAACCGTTCGTTTTGATAGCTAATTAAATCTTCTTTTTGCTTTAACAATTCGTACAGCTGGGTTGCAACTTCTTCAAAGGAACGAACCGCTTCTTTATAAGCCATTTCTGTTTGTTGTTTTTCCTGCTCACGAATTGTTAGTACTTTTTCAAATCGATATGTGTATTGAACCATTATTTACCACCACCATTTGCTAATGCGATCAGTTCATTTACACTCTCTTCTAAAGTTACTTTTTCTTTAAATCCTTGCTTTAAAAATTGGGTAATGAGTGGTTCGTACTGAATTGCCTCGTCAATTTCTCTAGAAGTTCCTTTTTTATACGCTCCAATGTTAATAAGGTCTTCTGATTTCACATAGGTATAATACAATTCTCTTATTCTTTCAGCCGCTTTAACATGTTCGTCGGTAGAAATATGGTTCATCAAACGACTCACGCTTTTCAGTACATTGATTGCTGGATACTGACCTTTATTGGCGAGTGCCCGGTCTAAAACAATATGACCGTCTAAAATCCCTCGAACAGCATCGGCAATCGGTTCATTCATATCATCTCCATCTACAAGAACCGTATAAAAGGCTGTAATACTTCCTTTCATGCTTGTCCCAGTTCTTTCTAAAAGCTTAGGTAAAATTGAGAACACCGATGGAGTATAACCTTTTTGTGCAGGAGGTTCTCCTGTGGCAAGACCAATTTCCCGCTGTGCCATCGCAACACGAGTAACCGAGTCCATCATCAACATGACATTCATTCCACGATCTCGAAAATATTCAGCAATGGCCGTTGCAGTAAAAGCTCCCTTAATTCGCATCAATGCAGGTTGGTCACCGGTAGCTGCCACCACGATAGAACGCTTTAAACCTTCTTCTCCAAGGTCCCTTTCGATGAATTCCCTTACTTCTCGTCCCCGCTCACCAATCAGTGCAATCACATTCAAGTCGGCTCGAGTATTCCGAGCGATCATACCAAGCAACGTACTTTTCCCGACTCCGGAACCGGCAAAAATCCCGACCCTTTGACCACTACCTACCGTTAACATTGCATCGATGGCTTTTACACCTACTTCTAATTGGCTATCAATAGGTGGACGGTTAAGTGGATTTGGTGGATCATTTTCTGTTGGAACAGAGACTAATCCTCTAGGTAGTTGAGTTCCATCAAAAGGATTTCCCATGGAATCAAGGACTTTTCCAATTAATTCAGGTCCCACTTTTATTTCTAAAGGGCTTCCAGTACCTTCAACTAAACAGCCGATAGATATTTCTCGTACGGAAGTAAAGGGCATTAACATGACGAATTCATCTTTAAAGCCAACAACTTCAGCAAGTATGATTTCCGGTCCATTTTTCGTCCGAACGTGTATTTTACATACATCGTTGATGGAACATTCTGGACCTTGGGATTCAATCATCAGGCCGACAACTCTCGTAACTTTTCCATATTTTTTAAATGTATCGATCGTTGGAATGCTTGCGATTAAGTCAGCCGCTTTCATTGAATCAGTCCTTACTTTCTAATATTTCAATAAGTTTTGAGCGCAACTCTTTTAACTGTTCGTCAATGGAAACAACGATTCGCCCATGGTTCGTTTCTATGTAACTATTAGTATCGTTCAAATCATCGTTTACAAAGATGAGAAACGGTACATCCGGTGGGAACATAACAGCTAATTCGTCGCGATTTTCAGTTACTAATTTGTAATATGTAGGTGACACATATAGCTTTACTTCTTTACTTTCACGAGCTTCTTTCAAGCCTCGGCGAATTACAGAAAGGAATAAAGCGTCATCTTTCTCTATTGCTTCACCGATTATTCTTTCCGCTGATTTCAGCGCTATATCTAATATCACGTGCTCTTGTTCTTCTAAATATTTCATTGCGTTGATGCGAGCATTTTCTACCGTTTCATTGGCAAGTTTCAATGAACTTTCCATATCGGCATTCGCTTTATTGACTCCTTCTTCATAGCCTTGTTGAAAACCTTCATCGTAGGCTTCCTTTTGAAGAAGGAGCTTTTCTTCTTCCCATTGTTGCTTTAATTTTTCAATTTCTTCTAACTGAGCTTCACGATATTGTTCAAATTCTGCTCTTTTCGATTGTATTTCAAAATTCGTTTCTTCTAATATACGCTCTCGCTCTTTATACACTTCATCTAAAGTAACTTGTTCTTCAATCGGTTCTTCTTCTATATTTTCATCAAATTGTTTCGCAAAAATATCTCTAATTTCTATTTCTACTGTTTGTTTTTCTATGGCATTACTCGAACGGATAATCTTAGACAATGACGTCATCTCCTCCACCTCGAGCAATGATGATCTCTCCAGCTTCTTCTAATCGACGAATGACAGCTACAATTCTCATTTGTGCTTCTTCTACGTCGCGAAGTCGAACTGGCCCCATGATTTCCATTTCTTCCCTGAATGTATCTGCCATACGTTGTGACATATTACGGAAGATAATTTCTTTAACTTCGTCACTACATACTTTCATTGATAACAGTAAGTCTTCGTTATCACAATCACGAATAACCCGTTGAATCGAACGATTGTCGAGTGTAACAATATCTTCGAATACAAACATGCGTTTTTTGATTTCTTCTGCCAGTTCTGGATCTTGAATTTCGAGTGCATCGAGAATTGTTTTTTCTGTTTGACGGTCAACGCCATTCAATACTTCTACGACTGCATCGATACCACCAGTTTCAGTGTAATCTTGAGTAACCGTTGATGATAATTTTCGTTCTAATACTGACTCGATTTCACTAATCACTTCTGGTGATGTAGAATCCATTACCGCAATACGTTTCGCGATATCCGCTTGCACTTCTTGCGGCAACGAAGAAAGGATGACCCCCGCTTGCGCTGGGTCTAAGTAAGATAAAATTAACGCAATTGTTTGCGGGTGTTCGTTTTGAATAAAGTTAAAAATTTGGGCCGGATCGGCTTTTCGTGCAAAGTCAAATGGTCGAACTTGTAATGAAGATGTTAGGCGGTTAATAATATTTTGCGCTTGTTCTTTACCTAACGCCTTCTCTAATACCGTCTTCGCATAGCCAATACCACCCTGTGAAATATAGTCTTGGGCTAGTGCGATATTATGAAATTCTTCAATTATTTGTTCTTTTACTTCAGGTTCAACTTTTTTCACTGCTGAAATTTCTAAAGTCAGACGTTCAATTTCTTCTTCTGATAAATGTTTATATACAGAAGCAGAAACTTCAGGTCCTATAGAAATTAATAGCAGTGCTGCTTTTTGTTTTCCTGTTAATCCTTTTTCTTTTCTGGACACAGTCGAACCCCCTATCCATTAATCTTCAGTAATCCACGTCCGCAATAATTTTGCAAAGTCTTCTGGCTTTTCTTTTGCCATTTTTTCTAGTTGCTTGCGACGCAATGTCGACTCTGTTTCTTTTTCTTCATTAATGTCATCCACAAACAACTCTTCTTGTTGCTGGATAACTTCCAATTCTTCTTCCTGTTCTTTACGTTTCTTTGAACGTAAGATGTAAACTAGGAGGAGAATAATGGCGGCAACTAAAATGCCTCCAGCAACCCAAATCCACCACGGAATGATAGGAGTTTCTTCTATTAACTCAACATCATTTCCATAGAATGGTTGTACAGAAACAACGATTTTATTTGCAATATCTTCATCCGTTAAATCGCCTGCTGCTTCTTTATCAATCGATGTGCGGACAATCGTTGCTAAAATTTGTTCAACATCTTGTACAACAGTATCTGAAAGGGAAGTTGGATCATCTGGTACAGGTGGCTCAACCATTACTTGAATTCCAATATCACGAATTTTATAAGGGCTTTCTTGAATTACACGGTTGATGCGATTGACATCGTTATTGATTGTCTCTTCTACCCGTTCGTAATCCCCATCACCACTTGTGACTTCTTGATAACCAGTAGCATTGTCTGTAGGATCACCCATTTCAGTAGGACCAGTTGCACCACTCATTCCAGAGTAAGTTTCTGTAATTCGATGGGCACTGATTTCGATACCTTCCATGTTCTCTTCGTCTACTGGTTTAACTAATCTTTCTTCTCTATTTTCTTTCTTAAAATCGATATCCGTCGTTACAGAAACAACGACTTTATCTTGTCCCATCAACGTTCCGAGCATATTTTGCACTTGACGTTGAAGATCCCGCTCAATCGTTTTCTTTACGTTCATTTGACCTTCGACGGAATCAACTGAACCGCTTCCAGATGTAGCTGATTCTAAATCGTAATACTCAGAATATTGATTCGAAATTGTAATATTGTCTGTACTTAAATTTGGAACACTTTTCGCTACGAGATTATATAACGTTTTAATTTGCTCATCAGAAAACTGGTGTCCTGGTTCTGTATTTAAGACGACAGCTGCTGATGCGCTTTGATTTGCAGCATTCGGATTAATAAAAACACCTTGTTCTGGAATGGAAATCATTACATTTGCATCTTTTACACCGTCAATCTTCTTAATAAGATTTTCCAGTTCCGTTTCAAGGGCTGCATGTTTAATGACGTTAAATTCATTATCCGTCATACCGAATCCAGCATTTTCAGTAAAGAATGTCGTACTTATACCACCAGTTTCTGGGTATCCTTGTGCGGCTAAGGAAACTTTCACTGAATCCACTTGATCTTCTGGTACCAATATATTTGTACCGCCAGGAGCAATTTCATATGTAATGCCTTGTGAACTTAATACTTCTGCTATTTCACCCGTTTCTCTAGCTGAAAGTTCGGTGAATAGCGGAACCATTGTCGTTCTAGTTGTAAAATATGTAATAATAGCCGCAATTGCAATAACCCCAACGAGTGTTCCAATCATTGCACCCTTTTGACTTTTCGTTCGACTGTTCCAAAAACTTGTAGAGTCGGTTTTCAATTTTTTAAGTCGATCATTCATTATAAATCCTCCGGTACTAGTGAATACACTAACATTTTATATTCCGTGGGTAACCGTAGATTATACAGTCATTCGCATAATTTCTTGATAGGCTTCAATTACTTTATTGCGAACTTCCACAGTAGCATTCAATGTAATGCTAGCTTTTTGGGCAGCAATCATTACTTCGTACAATTCTACGTTATCACCATTGATTAATTTATTAGTTAAGTGATCAGATTGTACTTGGTAATCATTTACTGTATTGATTGCTTCTTTAAGCGTTTCCGCAAAAGTTTGCTGTGCTTCAATAGGTGTGTTAAGTTGAGGAGATTTATTAATTTCATTTACACTTTGAGTTGGTAGTGTAATAGATATTGGGTTTATTGCCACGTTAGTTCATCCTCCTATTCACAGTTTTATTTTCCGATTTCCAAAGCTTTTGTTAACATTGCTTTATTTGCATTTAAAACAGTAATATTCGCTTCGTAAGAACGCGTAGCTGAAATTAAATCAACCATTTCTTTTAATACGTCTACATTTGGCATCTCTACATAGCCATCTTCATTAGCATCAGGATGACTTGGATTATAGACCAGTTTGAACGGCGTTTCATTATCTTCATTAATTTCGGTTACTTTTACACCATTACCAACCATATCACTTTTTCCCATGGCTTTATTTAGGAAACTTGAAAATTTCCCTTCGTTTGCGCTTAGTGTAACTGTTTTGCGACGGTATGGTTCCCATTCGCCATTCACTTGTCTCGCACGAGTCGTATCGACATTGGCAATATTTGATGAAATAACATCCATTCGAAGGCGTTGCGCCGTTAATGCAGATGTTGTCGTATTAATAGTAGAAAATATCGACATTGTTACCTACCTCCTTTGATGGCAGTATTTAGCGTATTGAACTTACCATTAATGCGATCGATTAAGGCATTATAGTAGATTTGATTTTTTGCTAACTCAGCTTGTTCCTTGTCCATATCAACGCCGTTACCGTTATGTCGATATTGGAAGTTTTCATAACTATAAACACCATGAGTAGGTTGTTTTATTTGGAAATCGTAATGTCTTTCATCCGTTTTATAAGCACTAATACCTTTTTCCTTTGCTTCTGACAAAAGTTTTTTAAAACTGACATCTTTCGCCTTGTAATTAGGTGTATCGGCATTAGCGATGTTATGTGCTATCGTTTTCGTTTTTAAGGACGAATATTTTAGTCCATATTCTAAATGACTAATTGTACCTCCAAACAAGTTCACACCGTTCACCTCGTTTTTTCTATATTACAAACATGTGACAAATTTTCTGATTTTCTTAACACTAGTATTAATTGTAAAGAAAGTAATTCTCAGTGTCTATCGTCTTTTGACACTTTTTAATAGGATTTACGAACCAATTTTTCGAGATAATTTTTTTAAATTGTTCACATTTCGATAACAAATTTTGCTTAGTCGTAAATTATAGACCTATTTTTTCTACAAACTAAAACACGACGTTATCTTTATATTCTTAAAGTACTATATAATTGAATAATAGTTACAATGGATGGGTAATATAAAAAGGTTCCACCAAACGATGAGACCTTCTTTACTATACTTATTGTCTACAATAACAAACAAATATTTAATTCATAATAATGTTTTGTAAACTTTATTTCATTTTTATTTCAGCTAAAGCAGATAAGAACTTGTCGTTTAATACTTTAATATATGTTCCTTTCATACCCAATGAGCGAGATTCAATACCACCTGCTGATTCAAGCTTACGTAACGCATTCACAATAACGGAACGAGTTATTCCTACTCTATCCGCAATTTTAGATGCTACAAGTAAACCTTCATTTCCATCGAGTTCTTCGAAAATATGTTCAATAGCTTCTAATTCACTATAGGATAAGGAGTTAATAGCCATTTGTACGACCGCTTTACTGCGAGCTTCTTCTTCAATTTCCTCTGATTTTTCACGTAAGATTTCCATCCCTACTACAGTCGCACCATATTCAGCTAAAATTAAATCGTCATCACCAAAAGGTTCTTCTAAACGCCCTAAAATTAATGTACCTAGGCGTTCCCCACCACCGATGATTGGAACAATTGTCGTTAAACCATTTATAAATAGATCTCGGTTTTCGATTGGGAAAATTGTATGTTCACTATCGATATCAAGGTTTGAAGAGGTTTCAGTTATTTCAAATAATCCCTTTGTATAATCCTCTGGGAATTGACGTTCTTCCAACATTTTTTTCAAACGTTCATTTTCAATTTTTTGGTGAATGGAAGTGCCTAATAATTTCCCTTTGCGGCTAACGATGAATACATTACTGTCAATGATATCGCCTAAAGTATCCGCCATTTCTTTAAAGTTAACAGGTTTACCCGCCGTCGCCTGTAGCATTGCGTTTATTTTTCGTGTTTTTGATAATAAATTCATTTTAAAAGCCTCCTAAGGGTCATATTCTCTTATTATTCTAAATAATTTTTCAATTCAATGTTAGTAATGTTGTATGAATTATAGGATAAATTGTGACAAATCTTTGTTCTTCGAAATTTCACCGAGCTTTTGATCAACGTAAGATCTAGTAATTTGCACATGCGTCGGTGCAATCTCTGGCGCTTCATAGGATAATTCTTCAAGCAACCGTTCCATAATTGTGTGTAACCTTCTCGCTCCGATATTATCCGTCTCTTGATTCACTTCAATTGCAATTTCAGCAATACGTTCAATCGCATCATCTGTGAAGTCTATAGAAACTCCTTCCGTCTCGAGCAACGCCTTATATTGCAAAATGAGGGATTGATCTGGTTCTTTTAAAATACGAACAAAATCATCTTTCGTTAACTTATCTAGCTCAACTCGAATAGGGAAACGTCCTTGCAATTCCGGTATTAAATCGCTTGGTTTTGACATATGGAAAGCTCCGGCAGCAATAAATAGCATGTAATCTGTTTTAACCGGACCATATTTTGTCGTTACAGTAGAGCCTTCAACAATCGGTAAAATATCTCTTTGTACACCTTCACGAGATACATCTGCAGAATGTTGACCTCTGCTTGCAATTTTGTCGATTTCGTCAATAAATATAATTCCCGATTGTTCAGCACGGTTAATTGCCTCTTGTGCCAATTCATCAGAGTCTATTAGTTTATTGGCTTCCTCAATGGTCAAAACGCGACGGGCATCTTTGACTTTCATACGACGCTTCTTCGTTTTTTTAGGAACTAGACTAGATATCATATCTTGCATACCACTGGAACCCATCTCAGGCATTCCCGGTATCATCATATCTAAAAATGCCGAATTTTGTTCCGTCACTTCTACCGTTACCCATTCTTCTTCAAGTTTACCCGCTAATAAATCTTCTTTTACTTTAGAGCGTTTTGAACGAATTTCAGCTTCTTCATTTTCATCCGTCGTTTGGCTATCTGTTTTTGTACCTCCAAAGAGCATTTCAAAAGGGTTTTGCGCCATTTTAGCTTTCATTTTCGATGGTACAAGGAGTTTAACTAAAGCTTCATTCGCTTGTTGTTCCGCTTGATCTTTTACCTTTTCCATCATTTCTTCTTTAACAAGCCTTTTAGAAGCTTCGACAAGATCGCGGACCATCGATTCCACATCTCTACCAACATAACCTACTTCTGTAAATTTCGTTGCCTCTACTTTTATAAAAGGTGCATTAGTTAATTTTGCAATTCTACGGGCAATTTCAGTTTTCCCAACTCCAGTAGGTCCAATCATTAATATTTTTTTTGGTTTA
>JAAYHP010000374.1 GCA_012735355.1 Lysinibacillus sp.
ATATTATCCTGTCTGCCGCAAATGTCATGCGAATCCGCCGTTGTAAGTTGAGCTCTAGAATTTTTCGATGAAGGTGTCAAGGGCCCTTTTGGTAGTGGTAGGTGCTCGAGTCGATTTGTTAAGCACCCGAGGCCCGAAGTTGAGTCGCTATCCGCCCAAGTTAGCGGCTTAACTACTCTTGCTATCAACGCTAGTCGTAAGCTGAAACAAAAATTTGTGAAACTGTAGCACAACAAAACCATTTTCTTTATACTAATAAAGTCAAAGGAATTAAAAATCGTAAACTTAAATTTATAAAGCAAACAAAATAGAGGTGAAACACATGTTTGATAAATTACAAGCAGTAGAAGATCGCTACGAAAAATTAAACGAATTACTAAGTGACCCGGACGTCGTAAGTGATACAAATAAGCTTCGTGAATACTCAAAAGAACAATCGGACATACAAGAAACGGTCGAAGTATACCGCGAATATAAAAAAGCAAAAGAAGAATTTAAAGATGCAAAAGAAATGCTCGACGAAAACCTCGACCCGGAAATGTATGAAATGGTTAAAGAAGAATTTAACAGCTTAAAAGACAAGATCGAACAACTAGAACAAAAATTAAAAATCCTACTAATTCCGAAAGATCCGAACGATGACAAAAACGTTATTATGGAAATTCGCGGTGCTGCAGGGGGAGATGAAGCGAACATTTTCGCTGGTGACCTTTTCCGCATGTATTCTCGTTATGCGGAATCCCAAGGTTGGAAAGTAGATATTATGGAAGCTTCACCAAGCTCAAACGGTGGCTATAAAGAAATCATCTTTATGATTAATGGTCACGGTGCTTATTCAAAATTCAAATATGAAAACGGAGCTCACCGCGTACAACGGGTTCCTCAAACAGAATCCCAAGGTCGTATTCATACATCGACGGCAACGGTAGCTGTACTTCCTGAAGTGGAAGAAGTCGAAATTGAAATTAATGAAAAAGACATTCGTGTCGATACTTTTGCATCCTCTGGCGCCGGTGGACAATCCGTTAACACGACAATGTCCGCTGTTCGAATGACCCACTTACCGACTGGAATTGTCGTATCCATGCAAGACGAACGTTCCCAAATTAAAAACCGAGAAAAAGCGTTAAAAATTCTTCGTGCTCGTGTTGCTGACCTATACAACCGTGAAAAGCAAGATGAATTAGATGCCCAACGAAAATCTGCTGTCGGAACAGGAGACCGTTCAGAGCGCATTCGCACATACAACTATCCGCAAAACCGCGTCACAGACCATCGTATCGGGTTAACGATACAAAAGCTCGACCAAATTATTGAAGGGAAGCTTGACGAAATCATCGATGCCCTCATGATGGAAGAACAAGCTTCAAAACTTGCTCACTTAAATGAATAAAACAATCTTTGAGGCCCTAAACTGGGCTTCTTCTTATTTAAAGGAACATGGTCGTGACGACAATGCAGCGAGACTCCTTATGCAATATCTTTACGAAACAAACTACACTGGAATTATGATGCGCATCCACGAAGTAATTCCAGAAAACAAGCTCATACAATTTGAAAACATGGTAGAAGAACATGCAAAAGGAAAACCGATTCAATATATCACGGGCACAGAAGAGTTTTATGGAAGAACTTTCTATGTAAATGAATCTGTCTTAATTCCTAGACCGGAAACAGAAGAATTAATTGTTGGAGCCATTCAACGCATGCAACAGCTTTTTGGAGAAAATAAGGAACTGAAGCTAGCAGATATCGGAACAGGCAGTGGTGTTATTGCCATTACGATGAAACTGGAATGGCCAATGGCGAAAGTGACGGCAACGGATATTTCAGAAGCGGCGCTACAAACGGCAAAGAAAAATGCGCAACAATTAAATGCTAACATCGATTTTCGGTTAGGCAATTTAACGGAGCCGATCGCAGGGGAAAAATGGGACGTGATTTTATCCAACCCGCCATACATCGCTTATCATGAAGCGGAAGAAATGTCCGACGTCGTATTGGAACATGAACCGCACCTTGCACTGTTCGCAGAAGATGAAGGGTTACGGTGTTACAAAGAATTAGCTCAAAAGTTACCAAATTTAATCAATAAAAGAGGGCTAATTGGAGTAGAAATCGGGTATAAACAAGGAGAAGCGGTGGCAAATTTATTCCAACAAAGTTTTCCACAAGCAGAAATCGAAATTGTCAAAGATATTAACGAAAAAAATAGATTTGTTTTTTGTAAAATAAATGTATAAAAATTTCTCTTCCTGCCAAAGATGATGGCAGGGAGGGAAATACAAATGTTAAACGATTACGAGATTACAAGAAATGAAAAAAATACGATTCAACCATTCACAAGCATTCTTAAATTGTTAGCATCAAGCCTTGCAGTTTATTGCTTTCTACTAATGATTCCAGACTTTGTTGATAAACTCTATGAAACTCGAGAAAATATGATAGAAGATTCATTCAATATTCGTGTCATTGCCAATAGTAACACAAGAGAAGATCAGCAATTGAAAGAAGAAATTGTAGAAAATTTACAACCTATCTTTTTAGAAATCCAAAAAAATGAGATTTCCAATGTAGATAACGATGAAACTTTCGCAAGACTTTACACATATGTTCAGCAAAACTATTCACAATATGATATAAAAATGAACATTGGTGAACATTTAACACCGCCAAAAATAGCTGAACACACTTTTTATCCTCAAGCCTATTACAATACACTCGTATTAACGATTGGTACGGGACGCGGGGATAACTTTTGGTGCAGCGGTTTCTCCAAATTATGTGAAAAGCCTAGTGAAACAGATAAAAAAGATGACAATCAAGAAGAAAAAGAAGTGAAATTCATTGTATGGGAATGGTTGAAAAGTTTATTTAGTTAATTTGCGCGTTTATTTTGGGTACCCATATGCAACTAGAAAGTTTTCCACTATTTTATTAAAAGTTATACACATTCCGCGATGACTTATCCACAAAATGTGGATAAAGTTGAAAAAATTCAGTTTTTTCAGGAGATGAACACATATGGAAACAATCCAATTAACTGTGGATAAACAAAAGGATAATGAAAAGATTTATTCACAGGCTGTGGATTTATTGAATCAAGGGGAAGTAGTTGCCTTTCCAACCGAAACAGTTTACGGTCTTGGAGCAGTGGCGACTAACGAAGAAGCGGTAAAAAAAATTTATGAGGCGAAAGGACGTCCCTCAGATAATCCCCTTATTGTACATATAGGAACGATTGAAGAAGTGCAAAATTATATAGAAGAAATTCCAGAGAGAGCAAAACAATTGATGGAGCGTTTTTGGCCAGGTCCATTAACCCTCATAATGAAAGCGAAAAAAGGGGTACTTGCTAAAAGTGTTACGGCAGGTTTAACTACAGTAGGGCTTCGTATGCCTGATCATGAAGTGGCGCTAGAATTGCTTCGAGCTTTAAAAAAACCTGTTGCTGCTCCGAGTGCCAATCGGAGTGGGAAACCAAGTCCAACAAAAGCAGAACATGTTTATGAAGATTTACAAGGGCGCATTCCGTTAATATTAGACGGAGGAACTACTGGAATTGGAATTGAATCAACGGTGTTAGACGTAACTGTAAATCCACCGGTAATTTTACGTCCTGGTGGTGTAACGAAAGAAATGCTGGAAGAGGTCATTGGTGAAGTTTTTCAACCGACACCGAAAGAGGAAACCCTCGATTCAACTCCGAAAGCCCCTGGAATGAAATACACTCACTACGCTCCGGAAGCACCAGTTTATTTAATTGATAATGATCGATCGAAAGTTGAACAAGCGATTGAAGAGTTACAACGAAACGGACACATTGTTGCTCTTCTTGCACCATCGACTTATGTCA
>JAAYHP010000375.1 GCA_012735355.1 Lysinibacillus sp.
CGTTAACACTACGTCTTCATTATATTTTTTCTTCATCCATTGAACAAAATTTAAGCTACCTTTATATTCACGGGATGTTGTAATCATTTCCAATCCATTTAATTGTTCGAACAATTCCCCATCGACTAGGGAATCCGCATAAATTTTAGCATCCTCCACGTCATAGTAACCTAGTGGTTCTGGATATAAACCAACTAAAAACACTTTGGACTTATAGGGATTTCCGTTTACTTGAAAAGGTCGATATTTAATTTCTTCTGAAAGGCCATCAATTACCCACTCTTGTATTTTTCTGAAAAAGCCCACTGAGACCGTCATTTTTCTCATCCTTTACTATCTTTTGCTCCCGCCGAAAACCTATAACACCAGCTATTTTCCTACATTATATCAACTAAAGTAGGGATTTTATATAATTATTCGAACAATTTCAAAACATTGTTAATCTAATTCACATTCTTCAAGGCGAACCATTTTCGTTTTACGTTTAATCTTATAACCAAACCAAAATATTAAAAATAACGGAATTCCTATATAAGAAACGGCAATTCCATACCAATCAATTGTTCCAATAAAGGCGCTATAATTTTGACCAACAATGACGATTAAGCAAAGAATGAGTGCAAACAGTGGACCAAATGGGTAAAAGGGAGCTTTATATGGTAATTCCTTCAAATCCCGTCCTTGTTTTATAAATGCCTTTCTAAAGCGATAATGGCTGATGGCAATTCCAACCCATGCGATAAAACCAGATAAACCTGAAGCATTCAATAACCAAATATAAACAATACCATCTCCAAAGAAAGATGATAAAAAGGCTAAACATCCAACTGCTAAAGTAGCCAATAACGCATAAACAGGTACTCCCCGTTTATTTAACTTAGTGAAAATTTTCGGTGCTTTCCCGTCAACAGCTAACTGCCATAACATACGGCTAGAAGCGTATAGCCCTGAGTTACCTGCAGATAGCATCGCTGTTAATATAATAGCGTTCATAACAGAGGCAGCAAAAGCGATTCCTAATTTTTCAAACACTAAAGTGAATGGTGATACCGCCACATCTTCTGATAATAGGCGAGGATCTGTATAAGGAATCAGTACACCAATAGCAAAGATCGCTAAAATGTAAAACAGTAAAATTCGCCAAAAAACAGAACGGACTGCCTTCGGAATATTTTTACCAGGGTCTTTCGTTTCCCCCGCTGTAATCCCTAATAATTCTGTTCCTTGAAAAGAAAATCCAGCAGCTAAAAAGATACCGAAAATGGAAAGGAATCCTCCGTTGAAAGGAGCTTCATCAATAAAGAAAATCGCAAATCCAACTGGCTCCCCACCAATAATACCGAAAATCATAAAAAATGAAGTAATGATAAAAATAATAACCGTCACGACTTTAATCATCGCAAACCAATATTCACTTTCACCATATACATTCACCGATAATAAGTTAAAAGTCAGTACTACTACAATAAACAGTATTGTCCATAGAGCTGATGAACTATCTGGAAACCAATATTTCATTATAAGGTTGACCGCCGAAATTTCCGCTGCAATAGTGATGGCCCAGTTATACCAATAATTCCATCCCATCGCAAAACCGAAAGCAGGGTCTACAAATTTTGTTGCATATGTACTAAATGATCCAGAAGAAGGCATATAAGCGGCCATCTCCCCTAAACTAGTCATCAAGAAGTAAACCATCATTCCTATTAAGGCATAAGCAACTAATGCACCACCAGGGCCGGCTTGTGCAATCGATGCGCCACTGGCAAGAAACAATCCTGTTCCGATTGTTCCCCCTAAACTTATCATTGTAATATGCCGGCTTTTTAAGCCGCGTCTAAGTTCAATGTTTTCCGTATCTTTATTCATGTTGAATCTCCTTTAGTTGTTCAATTACTCATTTCTCACAGTATTTCCCGTTGTTGATAAAATTCTCGCAAGGTATTCTTTGTAAGCATTCCTCTACCAAATTTTGTGATAGAGAGGTATCATTAATTTTGTATCAATTTTTTACGCATCGAGTTGCCTACTATATATTACACTATTTTTGTCATTTTTAATTCTCGGAGGGTCCATATGAATATTAATCGCGAGACTTCGAATAAAAAAACTTATTTCACTTTTGCGACAATCTCCTTTATTATTGCAATCATCTTTTTCGCTACTACTGTACGAACACCAATCACAGGGGTCGGTACGATTATTTCCTATATACAAAATGATTTAGGTATTTCTTATACACTCGCTGGTTTTTTAACTACGATACCACTGTTAGCCTTTGCGATCGTTTCTCCTTTTGCACCGAGGATTGCCCGTAAGCTCAGTATGGAGTATACATTATTTTATTCATTAATTCTTTTAGCTGTTGGAATTATTCTTCGATCTTTCGGAAATATTTCCTTATTAATATTCGGAACGATTTTAATTGGTGTTGCCATTTCTTTTGGAAATGTTTTATTTCCAAGCTTTTTTAAAGCAAAATATCCATATCGAGTCGGCTTGTTAACTGGAATATATACCGTTTCAATGAACATTTCTGCAGCTGCATCTCTAGCCTTCAGCCAACCGATTGCCGAACTTACAGATTATGGGTGGCAAGGCGCTTTAGGTTGTACAGTCATCCTAGTTATTATAACAATGATTGTTTGGATTCCAATTCTTCGAGGTAATCGAGTTAATACAGCAAATGCAAATCAAGATAAGAAGGCAATAAAAATATGGAAATCACCGTTAGCTTGGGCCATTGCTATGGCAATGGGGATGCAATCATTATTGTTTTACTGCGCTACTGCCTGGATTCCCGAAATTCTAGTTTCTCAAGGATTCAGTCTTGATAAGGCCGGAATCATGGCATCTGTTTTTCAATTATCCCAAATGCCGATGACTTTCTTTATACCAATTCTTGCTGAAAAGTTGTCATCCCAAAGGTCCATAGTTTATTTCTTTACAATATGCTATTTCATTAGTTTTAATGGTCTTCTCTTCCAGTGGACAGATTTAATGTTAATATGGATGATCCTTTTAGGTTTAGCAGCTGGTGCCTCCTTCGGGCTTGTCCTCATGTTCTTTACGTTGCGCACAAAAACTGCTTATGAAGCCTCAGAAATATCTGGCTTTGCCCAATCTTTCGGTTATTTAGTTGCTGCCATTGGGCCGGTATTGTTTGGTTTTATCCAAGAAGTAACGGGAAGTTGGACGATTCCAAATCTATTATTTTTAATAGCTTCTTTTGTTCTTTTTGTGTTTTCTTTTATCAGTTCAAAACAGCGATATATTTAATAAATAAGCGAAAAGCGAACATATATACCCTTTTTGTGATAATATATAATTGAGTATTTGCAGTAAGGGGTAAAGACTTTGACAAAAAGCATTAGAAAAAAAAATAGATTCACTCGATTCTTCTCACGCCTTCTCTTCGTCATCGTAATTATTTTGGGCTGGTATTATACTCAAACGTTGAAAGGAACGCTTATTACGATTTGTTTTTATCTATTGCTAGTCTTGTTTTTGAAAATTTGGTGGAAAACTCGCGGATTTATGAAACTGAGAAAAGCAAGAATAAAAGAAATCGATAAGATGACTGGCGAAGAGTTTGAACAGTTTTTAGGATTGCTGTTTAAAAAACGTGGGTTTAAAGTATCCTTTACGAAAAGTTCTAGCGATTACGGAGCCGACCTGATTTTACAAGATCGGAAAAATACAATTGCCGTTCAAGCAAAACGGTATTCTGGCTCTGTAGGTGTAAAAGCCGTTCAAGAAGTGATTGGTGCTTTAAAAATGTATGATGCGACAGAAGCTTGGGTTGTGACGAACAGTTATTTCACGAAACAAGCGCAAAAGTTAGCTGAATCCAATGATGTATATTTGATCGATCGAGATGAACTAATCGAAATCATTCTTAATTCAAAATGAAAGAGAGTAAGGCTGTCTAAAAAGTACACCCTTGTTATTTTTCCAGACAGCTCTACTCCCTTTTTATAATGGAAATAATAATGGGATAACGATCATCATTACGATGAGCATGATGAATTGCAACGGCACACCAATTTTTACAAAATCCATAAACTTATATCCACCAGCCGTTAACACTAAAGAGTTCGTTGGCGAAGCAATCGGCGTTGCAAAGGCCATTCCACTTGCCGCTGCAACAGCAATCATAAAGGTATATGGATTGGCATCCATCGTCAACGCGGCATTCATCGCAATTGGCGCAAATAATACAGCCGTCGCTGAATTGCTTATAAATTGACCGAATACAATCGTTAAGCAATAAACGCCAACTAAAACACCAAAGGCACCATAATCCCCTAATAATTTGATAATTCCGTCAGCTAAAAGAGTCATTCCTCCGGTTTTTTCAAGGGCTGTTGCCATCGGTAACATCGCTGCTACTAAAACGATGCTTTCAAAATTCATTTTATCGTAGGCATCGTCCACATTTCGAAGACATCCAGTAATAATCATTAACACCGCACCAATCAACACACAAATCACTGCATCGAACACTTCAAACACCATTAAGCCGACCATTAATAACAATATCAATGCAGCAATTTTTGCTTTCCCCGTCGCTGCAATGTGGCCTGCGATTTCCCTTGGTTGCCCTACCACCACCACGTCTTGTGTTTCCTTCGATAAAAACTCAATAGCTTCCCATGTACCTTGCACTAAAATAGCATCTCCAAATCGAAGCCTTTGGGAAGCGATGTTTTCTGTTAAATACTTCCCTTTTCGATTGATTCCTATAATATTTACATCATATTTTTCGCGAAAACCAATTGCACGTACCCTTTTACCAATTAAACGGGACTGGGGAGTTAACAATACTTCCGCAACACCTATATCTTTTGATACTAAATCGTTAGATTCTTCCTTTTTTAATTCTTGTAATATTAGATTAAATTCCCCAATAAACTTTAATACATCTTCTTGCTCCCCTTGTACATATAATTCATCACGAGGATCAATTACAGAAGTTGGCCCTGCTACTTCTTGATAGGTGGATGAAAAAACTTTCGGTCCTTCTGCTTGCTTCTGTATTTTCATGATGTAAACATTGTATTTTGTCGGTAATTTCAATTCAGCTAGCGTTTTTCCAATAATCTTTGAATTTAAAGGGACATAAATTTTAAATAACTTATCATCTAAATGATACTCTTCTACAATTTTCTTCGGTGACAATATATAGGAACTACCTGAAACTAACCCTTTGTTATCATTCGGAAGTAATTTATTCCGGACAATGACTAAATACAAAATGACAACAATAGCAGCGATAATTCCTATTGGTGTTATCGTAAAAAATCCTAATTTTTCAAAGCCATAATCCGCTAATATTTGGCTAACAATTAAATTTGGTGGTGATGCAATCAATGTCATAAGTCCAGACATGCTAGCAATGTATGAAAGAGGTAATAAATACTTCGAGGGACTTACTCTTATGCTTAATGCAATGCTTACAACGATCGGCATCATTAATGCCACTGTCCCTGTATTACTCATAAACGATCCAACGAAGGCTACAATGAGTAACAGCAATATAAATAATCTTAATTCGCTATTACCAGACCACTTTAATAGTAGCTTCCCCGCCATCCCACTAAGCCCTGTTCGCATTAAACCTGCCCCAATAACAAATAATCCTGCTATCATGATGACAACCGAATTAGAAAAACCCGATAAGGCTTCCTGTGGCGTCAAGATTTCTAAAATTACTAACGCAAGTATGGCCATTACAGCAACTAAGTCCCCACGAATTCGATTGGAAATGAAAAGTATTATTGTAATGCCTAAAACGATAAACGTTAAAATTAATGACAACTGAATCCCTCTCTTCAATTA
>JAAYHP010000376.1 GCA_012735355.1 Lysinibacillus sp.
AGACCCCGCAGGAGCGAGGAACGAGCTCCGAGGAGGCTCGAGTCGGGCCCGTGGAAAGCGTCCCCGGAACGGAAATCAATTTTCAGTTTAATATCAAAAACTCATCATTTTCTTTTTAGAGAAAATGATGAGTTTTTACTTTTGTCCCAACCTCTTTACTTTTGTCCCAACCTCGCCCTACTTACTTTTTTCTTTATTTACTTCATTAATTAAATATTCAACAAATAATTCATCACGAACGAGGTAGGCTTCATGCTTTCTTTTTAAATATATTTCCGCTTCATCAAAGCTCGTAAACGTATTGTCTAACAACTTCTTCCCTTTTTCAATCCTCCACTTATCATTTTTTTGAAGGATAAAATATACGTTTTCTTCGCGATCAGCATACATCGTTCCAAAGGAAGATTCCTTTACGTTGAAGCGATTCCGTTTCGCATCTTGCATCATCGGATCAAGAGAAAAGGTATTTTGAACAAAGATTTTGTATGTTTTATCTGTCAAATTGCAACCTGCTGCCTTTTGATGTCCTCCTCCACCATATGTTGCTGCAATTTCCGATACATCTACATGATCATGTATCGTGCGAAAAGAGATTTTTTTACTCCCCATATTTAAAATCGCAATGAAATCAAGATGAGGATGTTCTTTGCTTAATTCGTTACCTAATTCCGAAAGATAAGATTCTGCATACACGACACCTGCAAAAAAATCCCCAACCTTTGCTTGAACGACTTCTCGTTTCTTTCGGCGAATATATCGTTCAATTTTATCTTCTTCCATATTTAAAAGCCTTGTTTCAAACTCATCAAAATCGAAACGCTCTGAAGAGGTAAGCCTTTCTACCATCGTTTCTACAAACTCGTCAATAGATACTAAAAAGAATAATGAATTTAAATAATGGGCTTGTTGATTTTCATTTTTCTCCCATTCCCACGTATCATATTGACGCACGAGCTCGACAAATTCATCCACCGCTTCTGTTGGCTCCAACAGCTCATTGGCAACTAAAAATTGATAAAATAATGACGTAGCACTTTCAATTCTTCCCTCTTCATTTTCTACAATCACCGTTCCCCATTGATACTCATTCAAATGAAGCGCCGTTTTATGATGATCAATCAACTGTATATTTTTATATTGTTTGTAATGTTCATTCAGCTTTTTTTCATTTTCTTCATCGGGAGATAAATCGGTAATAAATAAGAAAGTTTCCGGAGAATCATTTTCTAAAAAAAATCGAATTTCTCGATTTAACGATGAAATTGAGTTATATCGAATTTTTACATCTTGACCAAAGGCAAGTTTTGCTAAAATGCCACATCCAACCACATCTAAATCGTTATGAGACAATAATTTGTACATGTTGTTCACCTCAAAAATAGTATGGTTGGATTATGAAAAAATTAAAATTTGTAAATTTTTGGTGGTTCATAAACGATTAAATAAAAACATAAGGTATATTAAGGTATTGCTTTTCCATTGGAAAGAAGCTACAATTAATTTAATTTAATTATCCATTGACTTATTTCAATATTTTTTTGAAGTAAGGATAGAGGCGCAAAGACCATCAGTACACAATTTGAGGATAATGAGGTCCCATGAAAATTGTGGAAAGGGGAATTTGCCGAAGCCGATAGAAACTCATTTTTCTTGAGGCTGGTTCTGTGTTGAATAAATACAGGACTGTCATATAGGAAACTATATGGAGGGCTATCTTACGCAAAGAATGAAATTTTTTTGCAACAACAGCTCTTCGTTGTTGCTTTTTTTGCGTTTATAGTGAAAAGTGCCCTTCTCCCTCTATTTAATAAAAAATTCAAAAGGATGTGGAGAAGAATGAATTTCGGAAGAGTATTGACTGCAATGGTGACGCCATATGACCAAAATGGTGAAGTAGATTTTAATGCTACTGAAAATTTAATTAATCATTTAATTGCTAATGGAACAGACGGATTAGTCGTTTCAGGTACAACGGGTGAATCCCCTACATTAACTGAAGATGAAAAAGTTGAACTATTTAAATTTGCTGTGAAAGTTGTTAATGGTCGAATTCCTGTTATTGCAGGAACTGGTTCATACAACACGAAGGCTTCTATTGAACTAACGAAAAAAGCAGAAGAAATTGGTGTGGATGGCGTTATGCTCGTCACGCCTTATTACAATAAACCGAATCAAGAAGGTATGTACCAACACTTTAAAGCAATTGCAGAAAGCACAAAATTACCTATTATTCTTTATAATATACCTGGTCGTAGCGTTGTAAATTTATCTGTTGAGACAGTTGTTCGTCTTGCTGAAATTCCTAACATCGTTGCCATTAAAGAAGCTAGTGGCGATTTAGATGCAATGGCCCAAATCATTGAGAAAACGCCGGATCACTTCTCACTTTACAGCGGTGACGATGGATTAACAATCCCTTCGTTAGCTGTAGGGGGAACTGGTGTCATTTCCGTTGCATCCCATGTAATCGGCAATGAAATGCAATCAATGATTCAAAACTTCTTAAACGGGAACATTCAACAAGCAGCTAAGGAGCACCGTAGACTATTACCTATAATGAAAGGGATGTTTATTGCACCAAATCCGGCACCAGTGAAGGCTGCATTAAACTTAACAGGTGTTCCAGTTGGTGGTGTTCGCTTACCAATGGTTCCTTTAAACGAAGAACAAACAGAAACTTTAAAACTAATTTTAAAAGATGCACAACAATTTGAAGTCACTTCGATTTCATAATATAAAAAGAGGTTGGGACATATAGCTAATTTAATTAAGAATCAGTGAAGAAGCATAGTAAAAAAATGATATGCAACGAAAATTGATTGGAGTGACGGGGCGACTCCAACGGGAACAGCCCGAAACTC
>JAAYHP010000377.1 GCA_012735355.1 Lysinibacillus sp.
CAGGTACGCTTTATCATCGTCGAGGAAACTTGTAACCATCATGATTTTAGCTTCTGGCCACGCCTTCAAAATTTCGGAAGTTGCCTCTGCACCGGTCTTCACTGGCATTACATTGTCCATTAAAATAATGTCGATATCCGGCTTCAATTGCAATACTTTTTCAACGGCTTCCTCACCATTACTCGCTTCTCCTACGACGGTCATATCTGGTTGCGCAGATAAATAGGCAGCTACTCCGATTCGGACCATTTCGTGATCATCGGCGATGAACACTTTAATCACTCGTTCCACCTCCAACTTCATCCCTATTAGAATCAAAAGGTTCCTTATATTCTTGAATTAAAGGCACTTCCTCTTCATTTCCGTCCTTTTCCAAAGGCACTTTTACCTCAACAATCGTTCCTTCACCAGGGACGGAAACAATTTTATATTTACCCCCAATTTCCACTGCCCGCTCTGCAATATTTTTCAAACCGTAGGACGTGGAATTGGCTTCTTCATTCATATCAAATCCACGACCATTGTCTTGAATTCTTAAAATGGCAAGCCCATCTCTTTCGATTAATAACAGCTCTACTTCCGTCGCTTTCGCATGGCGTAACGTATTTGACAGAGCCTCTTGAGCAATGCGGAATAAGTGATCTTCTTCTGCCTTCGTTAATTGAATTTCTTCTATATGATATTCAATATCCACATTCACTTTTTCTTTTAATTCGATAATTAATTCCTTTAATCCTTGGGATAATGTATTATTGTTTAAAGCGATTGGTCGCAAATGCAACAATAATGCTCGCATTTCTAGCTGGGCTTGTTGCACAATTTTTTCAATTTGCAATAAGGTTTGCTTTGCGTTTTCTGGCGGTGTGTCGATTTCCGTAATGGCTGAAAGTAACATGGAAGCGGCAAACAGTTGTTGTGAAACCGAATCGTGCAATTCGCGGGCAAGTCTTTGACGTTCTGCGATGATTCGTTCTTGAATGATTTTATCGCTCGCTTCTGCTTTTTCATTGGACAAACGTTGCAAACTTTTCCTTTGAGTTTCAATTAATTCATTCGTTTCCGTTAAGGCCTTTCTTAATGGATAGGAAATATTTCGCTTTACTGAAAACTCCGGTTCTGCCACATGTTTAACGTAATGAAGGGTCACTATTTCTTTCGATTTTTCAGCAATCGTCCACCATAAACTGATACAAAAGCTGATGATTACTGTACCTATAACAAAAATCGCATAAAGGGGGAGTTCATCGTAATACAATTCCCATAAAAGGCCCCAGTTTTCTTCATTCGGTACGCCAAATAATAAATAGAAAAAGGCGAAAAGTAGACTAAGGAAAAGCACTGAGATGGTGAAGGTGCGGAATAGTAACGATATCATTGACGAATCACCTCCACATCCCCTAACCAAGAAGCGACATGAATAATGAGCTTTCTTTTTGCCTCCGTTGGGTTGCCATCTTCAAAAACGAGCCGTTCATTCCATAACCGCTTTGGTGGGTATTGTAACAATTTTGCTTCTCCAATGATTGTTGTATATTGAAGACGGAAGGGAATTTCGTAAGGTAGAATAATTGTCACTTTACCAATTCCTTGTCGGATTGTAATAACGGATGTGCCAATTGGTAAAATCGTTTCAGTCACATCAATTGTGTAATCCCCGAGAAAATTATTCATTTGAATATCTTGCCATTTGTAGTTTTCCATAGTGAAAGTATTTCGATTAACCAATTGATTTTTTTGAATCGTTCCTTGTTCAAAGTCATGGGAGTCAATCGTAACGGTATGTTGACCTTTCGTAATATGTTTATATAGTATATAAATTAATACACATACGATAAAAAATCGTAAACTCCAAATGGCTAATATAGCTAGAAATATAAAAAAGGCACCTATCCAAAAATTAAGTTTTTTTCTTTTCGAAAAACTTCGATATAGAAAAAGTGCCCCGATAATGAGTAAGAGGGCGCCACCATTACTAAAAATGGTTAGTTCTGTAAAAACAATTAACAACATGATGATAAAGATAGTTGTTAATTGTTTCGTTTGTATGTTTTTCAAAGCGGTCCCTCCTTTTCAAGAGCACAATTTTTAATAATACCGATAGGAGAAGGAAAAAATCCTTCTCCACAATCTTTCGTCATTATATCACGATTATATTTCTTCTTTCGTTGAAATTACAGCGGAATCTTCTTTATTTGTTTTTTTGCTTTGCTGTTCTAGTAGAGATAAGCGAGATTCTAATTGGGTATATTCATAATTTTTTTCAATTTTATTCGATAATTGATCGATATAAGACGAAAGATCGTTGAAGCTTAAGTCATTTGAATCTTCTAACACATGATTCATTTTCGCATTAGCCCGAACGACGTTTTCTTTCCCCATTAATTGTAATTGACGAATTTTCATATCTTTAATTTTATGTTTCATTGTTTCAAATTTTTGTTCCAATAAAATGAATTCTTTATTTGCTTCGTCTAAGCTTTCTTGTAACGTTCTTTGGCGTTTTGTATAAGCTTCTACCTCTTGAGTTGCAAATAAAATTAAATCTTCTTCGCCGCTTGCTTTCGCTAATTCTAATTGATTTGTTCTTTTTGCAAGCAATTCTGATGTTTCACTTAATTTAGATTCCAACTCTTGTTTTAATTGTTTTTGTCTATCAAGAAGTTTTCCTGTTTGCTCCGTTTGTTTTTCAGCTTCCCGAATGTATTGATTTAACATTGCAATCGGATTTTTTTCTTCCTTTTTATCAAATAGAGCGTGTAGATCTGCTTCAAGGGTATACTTGAATCGTTTTAATAAACTTACCATTTGTATCTCTCCTTATTTTGTAATTTTTGACCATTCGTTTTCAAAATTTGTGAATGGGTCATCGTCCTTTTTCACAATATCTAATGAAACTTCTTCATCTTTCCACATCTTGTAGAGAATATATAAGACAATAATCGCTACAAGACCAATTAAAGCTGGAATGTTTGATACAGCCATCAATACACCAATGAAACCGATGAAAATCCAAAGCACTTTACTTAAAAGAGATTTGCTCTTTACGTAGTAGTGCATGCCGAGGAAAACAAGTGCCAGAGCAAAGGCTAGTCCAATTAACGGTCCTGCTGTTGCTAACACGATGCACACTGCAACTACTCCTGCCAGCAATATTAATAATTTTTTCATGTTCATTCTCCTTTCTCGTTTGTACTTTTATGTTATAAATTTTTTCATCATTTCAAAACGACCTTGAATTGTATTTTTCCCTCAGTCCTAAGGCCGAGAAAAGGTCAGTCCTAAATGGATGATTAATTAATGGGAGTTAAAAACTAGGAGAAAATCTATTAGAAATATAGCTTTTCATCGAAAATTGACAAAATAAGAAGTGATAGAGAGACACGTTTTGACAAAATATTCGAAATCTTTGGATTATAATAGGGGTAGGAAGGAGGACAAGCAATGATGAGAACTTATTCAATATTTAATATAAAAAAGCAATACCAACATTTTGTTTTTGGAAGGGAAAGAATGTTACTTGAAATGGTAGCAACGATAGATGATGAAAATGAGTCCTCTGCAAAGAATCAATTGAGCTATTTATGTGAACCGATTGAAGGAAACATAGAGGGGATCATTTATCAACATCTACAAAAAAGCTTTCCTGATATGCAATGGATGGGTGATTATTTAGGGTTTGAACATAAATTAAAAGGAAGAATAAAAATTAAAGTTTTCGAATATTATATTGAAGCGATTTGCGAAGGGTCGAGAATGCTTGATTTAGATTTATTTCAAAGTTTAAGTCAAATGAATGATTCTTTTCTAGCCTTCAATAAAGAAGAGTATGAGTGTGGGTGGTTAAAGCCGGTGAAATATGCTTCCTATTAATTTAAATGCGGGTTGTTGGAAAAAAAGATGGAAGGAAGAATAGAAAACCCTGCGAGCAAATGCCAGCAGGGTTTTAATGGGGATTGGGGATTTTATTTATAAAAATGGGAGTATGTTTACGAAATTCAAGTAAGCTAAATAAAACTAAAAATGTTATTCCGCTACAGCTAATAGTTTTTTATGAGTTTCTTTTAATTGTTGTGCAATTTCTTCGATTTTATTTAAAGTTTCAATGCGTTCTTGTTTTTGTTGTTCAATTGCTTCTTGTAAAGTTGCTTCTACTTGCTTTTGTGCATGGGAGAATAAATCTAGAAGGGCGTTGTTTGGTTTCCATGC
>JAAYHP010000378.1 GCA_012735355.1 Lysinibacillus sp.
CCTTTATACAGCCTATGAAAAGGCAGGAATTAAAGGCGTCAAGCATCCAGTCATCGATACGCTGGAATTATCTCGATTAGTGAACCCGACGTTAAAAAATCATCGATTAAATACGCTATGTAAAAAATATGGAATTGAACTGACTCAACATCACCGTGCTATCTATGATACGGAAGCGACAGGTCATTTACTATTGCATCTATTAAAAGATGCGAAGGAAAAAGGAATCGAGTATCACGATGACTTCAACAAATTTATGGGTGGGGAAGATTCTTATAAACAATCAAGGCCATATCATTGTACGATTCTCGCTGTGAACAATACGGGATTAAAAAATATGTTTAAGCTCGTATCCATCGCCCATACGCAAACTTTTTATCGAGTGCCGCGAATACGCCGGTCGGATTTAATGAAACTTCGGGAAGGATTAATTGTCGGTTCCGGTTGTAGCAACGGTGAATTATTTGAAACGATGATGAATAAATCACCGGAGGAAGCGGAGAAAGTTGCTGAATTTTACGATTATATTGAAGTGCATCCGAAAGCTGTTTACTCCCAATTAATTGATAGCGGTACAATTCACGATGAATGGCACTTAGAAGATATTATTCGGAAACTCGTCAAGCTCGGTAAAAAGATGGACAAACCGGTTGTTGCGACGGGAAATGTTCATTATCTAGATGAAAATGATGCCATTTATCGCCAAATATTAATTGGTTCTCAAGGAGGAGCCAATCCATTAAATCGTTATCCATTACCGAAAGTGCATTTCCGCACAACGAATGAAATGCTTGAAGAATTTGACTTTTTAGGTCCGGATTTAGCGAAGGAAATCGTTGTTACGAACTCACAAAAGGTTGCCAATATGATTGGCGATGTTCAACCGATTAAAGATAAATTGTATACGCCAATCATTGAAGGTTCCGATGAAGAAATTAAAAAAATGACTTACGGAATGGCCCACAAAATTTACGGTGAAAATTTACCGGAAATCGTGGAAAAACGCCTTGAAAAAGAATTGAATTCGATTTTAGGTCACGGGTTTGGTGTAGTCTATTTAATTTCAGCAAAACTCGTTAAAAAATCGTTAGAGGATGGCTATTTAGTTGGTTCTCGTGGGTCAGTTGGTTCTTCCCTCGTGGCAACAATGATGGAAATTACCGAAGTAAACCCTTTACCACCACATTACGTTTGCCCGAATTGTCATTACTCTGAGTTCTTTACGGACGGCTCCATCGGTTCTGGATTTGACCTACCAAATAAAGATTGTCCAGAATGTGGAACGCCTTTAAATAAAGACGGACAAGATATTCCTTTCGAAACGTTCCTAGGCTTTAACGGAGATAAAGTGCCGGATATCGACTTAAACTTCTCCGGTGAATATCAACCCCGTGCCCATAACTACACGAAAGTATTGTTCGGGGAAGATTACGTATTCCGGGCGGGAACGATCGGTACCGTCGCAGAAAAAACAGCTTATGGGTATGTAAAAGGTTATGCTAATGACAACAATATTAATTATCGCTCAGCAGAGGTGGATCGTTTAGTTCAAGGTTGTACAGGAGTGAAACGAACAACTGGACAGCACCCGGGTGGTATTATCGTAGTGCCTGATTACATGGATATTTACGATTTTACACCAGTGCAATACCCTGCAGATGCTCAAGATGCAGAATGGCGTACGACCCACTTTGACTTCCATTCCATTGATGCAAACGTGTTGAAACTCGATATCCTTGGACACGATGATCCAACGATGATTCGTATGCTACAAGACTTAACAGGGATCGATCCTAACTCCATCCCACCTGACGATCCAGAAGTAATGGCTATCTTCACTGGAACAGAATCCCTTGGGGTGACTCCGGAGCAAATATTATGTAAAACGGGAACCCTTGGAATTCCAGAATTCGGGACGAGATTCGTTCGTCAAATGTTGGAGGATACAAAGCCAAAAACCTTCTCTGAGTTATTAAAAATTTCAGGGCTTTCCCACGGTACCGACGTTTGGCTAGGAAATGCTAGTGAACTCATTGCCAATAATGTGTGTTCCTTCTCTGAAGTGATCGGCTGTCGGGACGATATTATGGTGTACTTAATTTATAAAGGAATGGAACCATCTTTAGCCTTCAAAACGATGGAGTCAGTTCGTAAAGGGAAAGGCTTAACGGAAGAAATGGAAAAAGCGATGAGGGAAAATAATGTACCAGAGTGGTATATTGAATCATGTAAAAAGATTAAATACATGTTCCCGAAAGCTCACGCAGCTGCTTACGTATTAATGGCCGTTCGCGTGGCATACTTTAAAGTACACTTCCCATTAGTTTATTATTGTGCATATTTCACTGTTCGTGCAGAAGACTTCGATTTACCTGCAATGATTCAAGGGGCAAAAACAATTCGCGCACGGGTGGAAGAAATTAATGCGAAAGGTTTAGATGCAACAAAGAAAGAAAAAGACTTATTAACGGTGCTTGAAATTGCGTTAGAAATGTGTGAAAGAGGAATGAGTTTTAAAAACGTTGACCTATATAAATCCAAGGCGACGGAATTCGTTATTGAAGGCAATTCCCTTATCCCGCCATTCAATGCAATACCAGGATTAGGTGATAGTGTTGCAAAGCAAATCGTAGCAGCAAGAGAAGAACAAGAGTTTTTATCGAAAGAAGACTTGCAATTGCGCGGACGAGTTTCAAAAACATTGATTGAATATATGGAGCAATTAGGTGTGTTAGATGGCTTACCAGATGCCAATCAGCTATCTTTATTCTAAAATTGTTGATTTAAGTGGAGAGGCAAGTTTGTTGCACAGGCTTAGTGCTAATGGAAAGCTTTTCACAGGACATGGGCGGGGCATACCCGAAAGGAAAATCAACTGAAGGAATGGATGCAATTACGTGACCATCCTTTTAGTCAATCAGTGGTATCGTTTCGTAAATTTGCATTTATTAAGAATGTGTGCTATTGTTATGGTAATAATTTGTTGATAGTTTTGCAGCAAAAGAGTGGGTTTTCCCGCTCTTTTCTATTGTTTATTGTCTTTTATTTAAAGACCTCTCCACTTGAAAAGAGGTAAAGATGAGTATCGATTAGCTAGGGAATTTCAAGGTAGAGCTTTCTACTTTCTAGTCACTTGAAACAATGACGTTGGGAGGATATTATGAGCAAAATCACTTCAGTAGTTGAACAGCTAGTTACACCAATATTAGAGGAATTAAATCTTGAATTAGTTGATATAGAATTTGTAAAAGATGGACGTGCTTGGTTCCTCCGTGTATACATTGATACTCCTCAAGGTGGAATTGATATCGACCAATGTGCACTAGTTAGCGAACGTTTAAGCGTCGTGTTGGATGAAAAAGACCCAATTGCACAAAACTACTATTTAGAAGTTTCTTCACCTGGCGCTGAACGCCCATTGAAGAAAGAATCGGATTATGTAAAAGCTGTTGGAAAATATATTTATGTAAAAACATACGAACCAATTGATGGCATGAAAGAGTTTTATGGGTACTTACAAGCCAACAACGAAGAAAACCTGGAAATTGAAATTCGAGTAAAAACACGAAAAGTTCTTGTGAAAATTGAAAAAGAAAAAATTGCAAAAGCTCGACTTGCAATTGATTTTTCATCAAATTAATTTAGGAGTGAAAATGAATAATGAGTAGTGAATTACTAGATGCTTTAATTGCTATTGAAGAGCAAAAAGGCATTTCAAGGGAGATATTAGTGGAAGCGATCGAAGCTGCATTAGTTACAGCTTATAAGCGCAACTTTAATCAAGCACAAAATGTTCGTGTTGATTTTAACCAAGAGACAGGCGATATTAAAGTTTTCTCTAGAAAAGAAGTAGTAGACGAAGTAGAAGATCCACGATTACAAATATCACTTGAAGAAGCAAGAAAAATTAATAGTGTTTACGAAATCGGTGATATTTTAGAACAAGAAGTTACACCTCGCAATTTCGGTCGCATTGCTGCACAAACTGCCAAACAAGTTGTTACTCAGCGGGTACGAGAAGCAGAAAGAAGCATCATTTATGAAGAATACGTTGATCGTACTGATGATATTGTGAATGGTATCGTTGAGCGCAGAGATTCCCGCAATATTTATATTAGCCTTGGAAAAGTTGAAGCGGCACTTCCTATCAATGAGCAAATTCAAGGCGAAGAGTATAAGCCACAACAACGCATTCGCGTATATATCACAAAAGTTGAAAAAACGACTCGCGGACCACAAATTATCGTTTCCCGAACTCATCCAGGTTTACTTCGCAGATTATTTGAAATGGAAGTACCAGAAATATATGAAGGCATTGAAGAAATTAAGTCGATTGCCAGAGAAGCTGGAGATCGTTCAAAAATTTCCGTTTATGCCCATGATGAAGAAGTGGATGCGGGTGGAGCATGTGTTGGTGCAAAAGGTGCCCGCGTACAAACAATTGTCAACGAATTAAATGGTGAAAAAATTGATATTGTAGAATGGTCTGAAGATCCTGTTGTTTTCGTTGCCAATGCTCTTAGCCCATCCCAAGTACTTGATGTCATCGTAAATGAAGAAGAAAAGTCAACTACTGTTATTGTTCCAGATTACCAACTATCCCTTGCTATCGGAAAAAGAGGCCAAAATGCCCGACTCGCAGCAAAACTAACTGGATGGAAAATTGATATAAAAAGTGAATCGGATGCTCGAGAACTCGGTATTTACCCGAATCCGAACAGCCCGCTTATTGAAAAAGATGATGATGAAGATTCTTCATTTGAACACTTTGAATTTGATTTATATCAAGACAACGATGACGATGTAAATGACGACATCGAAGTGGATGATGAAGAAATACTCAAAGATTAAATTACCGAGTGAGTAAGTGGGAAGGTGATATGTTATGACGACTAAAAGAAAAGTGCCATTACGTCGTTGCGTTGTAACAGGTGAAATGTTGCCAAAAAAATCGATGTTGCGTGTTGTCCGTTCAAAGGAAGGCGAAGTTTCGGTAGATCCAACTGGAAAAAAATCCGGTCGTGGTGCATATGTTTCTAAATCGGAAGAAGTGGTAGAAATCGCTCGCAAAAAAAATATTTTAGAACGGCACTTAGAAGCACAAATTCCGGAAGAAGTTTATGACGAATTAATCAGACTCATTCGCAGGGAGTCTATTTTAAATGAATAACGATCAATTTTTTCAACTGTTAGGTTTGGCAACGAGAGCACGAAAGGTTGTAACAGGAGAAGAATTAGTCGTTAAAGAAATCCAAAGAGGCAATGCGAAGTTAGTTATACTATCTACGGACGCTGCCCACAATTCAAGAAAAAGAATTCAAGATAAATGTACGTATTACAACGTTGAGTATCATGTGTTTGGAAATCGCTATGAACTAGGACATGCAATTGGTAAAGAAGCCCGAGTTGTGCTAGCAATCACTGATTCAGGCTTTGCAAAAAAAATGTCTAGTCTACTCAACGAAAATTAATCGGGGGTGAGCAGATGACCAAAATCAGAGTTCATGAATATGCAAAAAAAGTAAATAAGGCAAGTAAAGAAGTCATTGAAGAATTAAAAAAATTAAATATTAATGTTTCCAATCACATGTCAACGCTTAACGGAGAAGCGATTGCTAAATTAGATCAAGTATTTAATATCACAGCAGAAGAAACACCTGCTAAAGAAAAGAAAGAAGTCCAACAAGAAAAGGGCAGCGCTGCACAAGATATGAAAAAACAAGAACAAACTCAAAAAAATCAAGTAAAAAACGAATCTGAAAAACAACAAAATAGCTCAAACGAAAAACAAAAGCAGAAAAAGAATCAGAATACAAATCAACAACAAGCAAGTAAAAATAAAGGAAATCAACAACAACAAAGAAAAAAACCTGGCATTCATGGCGGTAAACGTCGTCAGCCAAAACAACAACCGCAACAGCCTACAACGCCAAAAGAGCTTCCAGAAAAAATTACTTTCTATGAAACTTTAACAGTAGCTGAGCTGGCGAAAAAGTTACATCGTGAACCTTCTGAAATCATTAAGAAGCTCTTTATGCTTGGCATTATGGCTACTATAAACCAAGATTTAGATAAAGATGCTATCGAATTAATTTGTGCTGATTACGGTGTGGAAGTAGAAGAAGAGGTACGCATCGATAAAACAGATTTAGATGTATACTTTGAAGAAGTGGATCCGGAAGAAGAATTGCAAGAACGTCCACCGGTTGTTACAATCATGGGTCACGTTGACCACGGAAAAACAACAACTTTAGACTCCATTCGTAATACTCGCGTAACGGAAGGGGAAGCTGGTGGAATTACGCAACATATTGGTGCATATCAAGTAGATATTAACGGCAAGAAAATTACATTCCTTGATACACCAGGACACGCTGCTTTCACAACTATGCGTGCGAGAGGTGCGAAAATTACTGATATCGCCATTATCGTTGTTGCAGCTGATGACGGTGTAATGCCACAAACAGTAGAAGCGATAAATCACGCGAAAGCAGCGGAAGTGCCAATCATCGTAGCTGTGAATAAGATGGATAAACCGACAGCAAATCCGGATCGTGTAATGC
>JAAYHP010000379.1 GCA_012735355.1 Lysinibacillus sp.
ATGAAATGGAAGGATACCGCTTTCTCATTAAATTTATTTCATTAGGAATATCATATTTTGCATGATTTGCAGTAAGCAGCAAAACCGGAATAACTGCAATGGCTGTTGCTCCTTTTGAAACGCACAATTCAACCCCTTTTGCAATTGTAGGCTCAGCCAATTCTAAAAAACAAATTTCTTGAATATCAGCATTAATATAGGGTTTTACTGTTTCTAAAAATCGAACTGCTTCTTCGACTCCCGCTTTCACACGGCTACCGTGAGCAACATACAATACCGCTTGCATATTCCCTCCTCCTTATACCGAGATCTCCTGTAACAACTGCCCTTGTTCAAACCATGCAATTTTTTCCCGCAATTTGACCACTTCCCCCACAAGAATGATACATGGATTTTGAATTTCTTCTTTTCTTGCTACATCTACAATCGTTTCCAACGTTCCTGTAATGACTTTTTGATGTTCTGTAGTCCCCCAATGGATTAGCGCCACAGGGGTTTCTTTTGGCTTTTTGTATTTCAATAATTGCTCAGTTATATAAGGTAAATTTCCTACTCCCATATAAATAGCTAAGGTTTCTATCGATTCCGCTAAACCTTTCCAATTGATTGAATCGTCTTTTCCTTCTCTCATATGACCGGTTACAATGGCAAAACTGGAACTGAGCTCCCTATGAGTAACGGGAATACCCGCATAAGCTGGTGCTGCAATCCCTGAGGTGATTCCTGGTACAATTTCATAAGGAATTCCTGCTTCTTGCAACACTTCCGCTTCTTCTGCACCTCTGCCAAAAACGAAAGGATCTCCACCTTTTAATCTCGTTACAATTTTTCCTCTTTTAGCATGATGTACGAGCAATTGATGAATTCGCTCTTGAATGAATGCGTGTAATTTCGGTAGTTTGCCGACAAAAATAAGTTCGGCATTTGGTTTCGCATAATTTAATAGCTCTTTTGAAACGAGACGGTCATATAAAATGACATCTGCTTGTTGGATACATCTTAATCCTTTAACCGTGATTAAATCGACACTTCCAGGACCCGCCCCTACAATGTAAACTTTTCCCATTTTAATCCCTCACGTTTTCATTAGATGGGTTAATTTTAAGCCTCTAGTTTTCTAGTCGGCACACAAATTCATAGTAATTTGATATAAATAATATGGTTTTTAACAATTAAAGTCAATACATTTATTAAAAATTCTATAAATTTAGTAGGGATTTAATGTAAAAAGAAAATGACCCAAAGGCATTTATTCCTTTGAGTCATCTTCAGCTTATTTCACAACGATATTCACTAATTTACCTGGAACTGCAATCACTTTTACAATTTGTTTTCCTTCAATATATTCTTTTACTTTATCATTTTCTTTTGCGATTTCTTCCAGTTGCTCCTTCGATACATCTTTCGCAACTTTTAATTTCGTACGTACTTTTCCGTTCACTTGAACAACGACTTCCACTTCATCGTCCACGAGTTTTGATTCATCGTACTTTGGCCAAGGTTCATATGTAATTGTACCATCATGACCTAAAATCGACCAAAGTTCTTCTCCGATGTGTGGAGCAATTGTGGAAAGCATCTTCACAAAACCTTCAGCGTATTCTTTCGGTACTACTTCTGCTTTATAGCAATCATTAATGAATACCATCATTTGTGAAATCGCTGTATTAAAATGTAGTTGTTCAAAGTCGTCCGTTACTTTTTTCACCGTTTGATGATAAGACTTCTCTAATGTTTTATCATCCGACTCGCGAATTTTATCGGATAAAGTACCATCATCATTCGTAAATAATCTCCAAACTCGATCTAAGAAACGTCTTGCTCCATCAAGACCATTTGTAGACCATGCAACAGAAGCATCTAATGGACCCATGAACATTTCATATAAACGCAAAGTATCTGCACCGTGGCTTTTCACGATATCGTCTGGATTTACAACGTTTCCTTTCGACTTGGACATTTTTTCATTATTTTCACCTAATATCATTCCTTGGTTAAATAACTTTTGGAATGGCTCTTTCGTTGGTACTACGCCAATGTCGTATAAGAATTTGTGCCAGAATCTTGCATATAATAAGTGCAGTACAGCATGTTCCGCACCACCGATGTAAATATCAACTGGTAGCCAACGTTTTAATAATTCTTCGTCAGCAAGTTTTTCTTTATTATGCGGATCGATATAGCGTAAGAAATACCAGCTGGATCCTGCCCATTGCGGCATCGTATTTGTTTCACGGCGACCTTTTTTACCTGTCACAGGGTCTACCACATTTACCCAATCTTCAATATTTGCAAGTGGTGATTCGCCTGTACCGCTTGGACGAATATCTTTTGCTTTTGGTAAGCGTAATGGTAATTCTTCTTCCGGTACCGTCGTAATTGTTCCATCTTCCCAATGGATGATTGGAATCGGTTCACCCCAATAACGTTGACGGCTAAATAACCAGTCTCTTAAGCGATAGGAAACTTTTCTTTCCCCTACCCCTTTTTCTTCTAACCATTCAATAGCTTTCTGAATTGCTTCATCTTTCCCAAGACCATTTAAGAAATCGGAATTGATGTGTGGCCCATCTCCCGTGAAGGCTTCTTCTTCAATGTTTCCACCTTCTAATACAGGAATGATTGGCAAATTGAATACTTTCGCAAATTCATAGTCTCGCTCGTCATGAGCAGGAACAGCCATAATTGCCCCTGTTCCATAAGATGCAAGCACATAATCTGCAATCCAAATCGGTACTTCCTTACCGTTAATTGGATTAATTGCATAAGCACCAGTGAATACCCCGGTTTTTTCCTTCGCTAAATCCGTACGTTCTAAGTCAGATTTTGTTTTCACTTTCTCGATATACGCATCTATTTGTTCCCGTTGTTCAGCAGTCGTAATTTCATCCACTAAGTCATGTTCCGGTGCAAGAACACAATACGTTGCGCCAAATAATGTATCTGGACGAGTCGTAAATACACGGAAAGATTTGTCCGTACCTTTTACATTGAAGACTACTTCTGCCCCTTCTGAACGTCCAATCCAGTTGCGCTGCATTTCTTTAATGCTTTCCGGCCAGTCAAGTTCTTCTAAATCGTCTAATAATCGATCGGCATAAGCTGTAATTTTTAACATCCATTGCTTCATTGGACGTCGTTCTACAGGATGTCCACCACGTTCAGATTTTCCATCGATTACTTCTTCATTGGCAAGAACTGTTCCTAATGCAGGGCACCAGTTTACAGGTACTTCATCAATATAAGCTAAGCCATGTTTATATAATTGAATGAAAATCCATTGTGTCCATTTATAATATTCTGGGTCAGTCGTATTAATTTCACGATCCCAGTCATAGGAAAAACCAAGTTCTTGAATTTGGCGTTTAAACGTGGCAATGTTTTTCTCAGTGAATTCCGCAGGATCATTTCCTGTATCTAATGCATATTGTTCGGCCGGGAGACCAAAAGCGTCCCATCCCATAGGGTGGAGTACATTATACCCTTGCATCCGCTTAAAACGGGATAATATGTCTGTAGCAGTATAACCTTCAGGGTGACCAACGTGAAGCCCTGCTCCTGAAGGATATGGGAACATATCTAACGCATAAAATTTAGGCTTTGATTCCTCATTGACGGTTTTAAATGTTTTATTTTCCGCCCAATATTTCTGCCATTTCTTTTCGATTTCTTGATGATTATAACTCATTGGGTATTTCCTCCTTAACTTTAAGTATTGCTTCTAAACCTGCGACGTGAAGGAACTTTAGATTGCCTAATAAGTAGACTATCCTATTAAGTGGTAAAATTAACGAAATTTTTAAAAAAATAAAAAAACTCGTCCCAACCTTAAGAGAAGGGACGAGAGTTTACCTCCCGCGGTACCACCCAAATTAGTGACACTTGCACTCAGCTCGTTCCCTTAACGCGGTAAACGGTTTTAGTTACTCCATTCACTAAAACAGACTCAAAGGCGAGTTCGATTCATCTACTTACTAGCTTTCACCAGCCGCTAGCTCTCTGAAAAGCTTCAAAATCTACTATTCCTTCTCCTAGTCGTACATATTTTCAATGAATACATTTTAATGGAAATATGAAAAATAAACAAGTCCTTAAGTAATTTGTTGTATAACACCAACTTCTATTTTAATTAATTTTACCTTTAAGGACTGAAAAAAACTAGAGTAGTTATTCCAAATTTCTTTTTTTCATCTCTTTTAATATATTTGATACAATTTTCACAATAAAAAATACTGCCCCGATTAATCCAATTATACCAAAAATAAAAAATGCTGTTTGTTGGAAAAAACCAAACATTAAACTGAAGAAGTAAATTACAAAGAACAATAAGAAACCTATGATATTTCCTACACCCATAACATTCCAAATCAATGTAACCACCCCTTTTTATTATTATTACATACATTACTATTTCTTACAGCTTTATACTATTAGTATGCATTATTGGTCATTCTGATTTTGTTTAAACAATGACAACAATAGGTTCTCTAATGTTATAATGATTGATGGTGATTTACGCATTAACATTTCAATTTCTATTCGTAATTACCAGTTAGGAGTGAAATAATGACACATCAACAATTCCCCTTTCCCTCTGACGGGAAACGTTATTATACATGGAACCGCTATTTAAGAGACGAGTTTGGTCATAAAGTTTATAAAGTAGCGCTAGATGCTGGCTTTGATTGCCCGAATCGAGATGGTACCGTCGCTTTCGGTGGATGCACATTTTGCAGTGCTGCAGGGAGCGGAGATTTTGCAGGGGACCGGGTTGATCCAATTCCTGTTCAATTTGAAAAGATTAAATCGAAAATGGAAAACAAGTGGAAAGATGGTAAAACGATGGCTTATTTCCAAGCCTACACAAATACCCATGCTCCACTACCTGTGTTAAAGGAAAAATTTGAAGCTGCCCTCGCATGTGAAGGCGTTATGGGATTAAGTATCGCTACTCGCCCCGATTGCCTACCGGACGATGTGGTGGAATATTTAGCCGAACTCAACGAAAGAACCTTCTTATGGATTGAACTCGGTCTTCAAACGGTCCACGAAAAAACGGCAAATTTAATTAATAGAGCCCACGACTATGCCACATATGTGGAAGGAGTTGAAAAACTTCGTAAACATGATATTCGGGTATGTACCCATATCATTAACGGCCTGCCACTAGAAGATTATGACATGATGATGGAAACGGCCCGGGAAGTAGCAAAATTAGATGTTCAAGGGATTAAAATTCATCTTTTACATTTATTAAAAGGTACGCCAATGGTGAAACAATATGAAAAAGGAATGTTGGAATTCCTTGAAAAAGATGAATATATCAAACTTGTTGCTGATCAATTGGAAATTCTTCCACCAGATATGATTATCCATCGAATCACTGGTGATGGTCCTATTGATTTAATGATTGGGCCAATGTGGAGTGTGAATAAATGGGAAGTGTTAAACGGCATTGATGCAGAACTCGAACGTAGAGGTTCATGGCAAGGGAAATATTACGAAGGGGAAGGGAAGAAATGCTAGAGCGGGTACTGCCTTACGCAAAAACATTATTATCTCAAGTCATTTCTGAAGGCGATATCGCTGTTGATGGCACAGCTGGCAATGGTCACGATACATTATTTCTCGCCCAACTTGTAGGAGATAAGGGGCAAGTTTACGCCTTCGATATACAACAACAAGCAGTTGAGGCAACAAGGAATCGCTTAAAAGAACATGGACTTGAACATCGAGCCCACGTTATTTTAGACGGTCACGAAAAACTTTCCCAATATGTTGAAGGAGAAATTGCTGGTGCCATCTTTAATTTGGGCTACTTACCTGGGGGCAATCATGAGATCGTGACGAAAGGTGAAACAACAATTTCTGCTATTAGGCAATTGTTGGACAAATTAAAGATTGGCGGTATCATCGTTCTCGTCATTTATCATTGTCATGAAGGTGGTAAAGAAGAAAAAGATGCCGTTATTCAATACGTTAGCGAACTTCCACAAAAATATGTTCACGTCCTTCGTTATGAATTTATTAATCAAAAAAATAACCCACCGTTTATTATCGCCCTTGAAAAAGTGAAAAAACTGCCTGACTCAATGTAAGGAGTCGGCAGTTTTTATTTTTACATTTTCACTTCTTCTTTGTTATCTTGTTTTACATCTTGTAATTGATTTCGTTCAATCCAGAAATCTGCATTTTTAATACCTAGTTTAATAGGATCAAATACCGGGTCTTTCCCTTCCCGTCGCTGCTGTTCATAGTCTCTCAAAGCAATGATAGAAGGTTTCACCAAGATGATAATGCCGATTACGTTTGTCCACACCATTAACCCTAATCCTATATCTCCAAGTAACCACGCTAAGTCTGAAGTTCTCACTGCACCGTAGAATGCTGAGCCAAGTAGAACAAACTTTAATATCCAAGTAATCGTTCCTTCAGTGCGCCCCGAGAAGAGATAAGCCACATTTGTTTCTGCGATGTAGTAATAAGCCATTAACGTTGTAAAAGCAAAGAAGAATAATGCAAAGGCAACAAAAGCAGAACCAAAGTTATGGAAAGCAGGGAAAGCTGAATTCACTGCAAGTTGCGTAAATTCTGTATAACTAACTCCCGGTGCATGTTCTACAATTAATTCACCATCGGCACTATTCACATTTGTATTATACGTACCCATAAATAAAATCATTAACGCCGTTGCTGAACAAACAAGCAACGTATCAATATAAACGGAAGCAGCTTGTACTAACCCTTGTTTTGCTGGGTGAGATACTTCTGCAGCTGCGGCAGCATGAGGGCCTGTCCCTTGTCCCGCTTCATTAGAATAAATGGCACGTTTTACACCCCATGCAATCGCTGCCCCAATCATCCCACCAAAAGTAGCATCAATGTTAAAAGCACTTTTAAAAATAAGCCCAAATACAGCAGGCACTTCCGTAATGTTCATTACAATTACAACGAAAGCCATTAAAATATAAGCAATCGCCATAAAAGGTACGATAATTTGAGCTGCATTAGCAATGCGCTTAACTCCACCGATGATAATGAATCCTAGTAATAGAATCGTAGCTAATCCAGTCATCCATGGTTCAATATTAAATGCATTATTCATCGCACTAGCAATGGCATTGGACTGTACGCCTGTCATAAGTATCGCCATCGCCAAAATAGCTGCAATAGCAAAAATAATACCGAACCACCGTTGCCCGGTTCCTTTTTCCATATAATAGGCAGGGCCTCCACGATAAAGACCGTTTTTCTTCACTTTATAAATTTGTGCTAAAGTGGATTCAACGTAGGCTGTTGATGCACCAATAAAGGCTGTTACCCACATCCAAAAAACAGCACCTGGACCACCGAAAGCAATCGCTGAGGCAGTCCATGACCAAATAAAAAGAGGGACTAATAAAGGGCCCTTTTTTATTTTTGTGTTTTCACCCAAGTCCGGGCCATGGTCTTTTTGAATTAAAAGGAGA
>JAAYHP010000380.1 GCA_012735355.1 Lysinibacillus sp.
ATTTCCAACCGGATGCTGTTGTTATTGTAACGACGATTCGTGCATTAAAAATGCATGGCGGAGTAGAGAAAAACAATTTAGCTACAGAAAATGTAAAAGCGTTACTTGCAGGAATTCCAAACTTAGAACGTCATATTGAAACGGTTCGCAATTTTGGGATTGAACCAGTGGTAGCTGTTAATCGCTTCATTACCGATTCGGATGATGAGATCAATGCACTGTTAAACTGGGCAAAAACGAACAACATTCGTATTGCAAGAACGAATGTATGGGAAGAAGGCGGAAAAGGTGGTATTGACCTTGCAAACGAAGTGCTTGAAGTATTAAATGAGCCGAACCAATTTGCACCGCTTTATGAATTATCGGATTCTGTGGAACAAAAGATTACTACTATCGTTCAAAAAGTATATGGTGGTAGCGGTGTGCAATTTACTGATCAAGCGAAAAAGCAGTTAAAACAAATTGAAGAAAACGGTTGGGACAATCTGCCGATTTGTATGGCAAAAACTCAATATTCATTGTCTGACGATCCGAAGTTATTAGGTCGTCCAGAAGGATTTACAATTACGGTAAGGGAAATTATTCCGAAATTAGGTGCTGGCTTTTTAGTATGTTTAACAGGGGACATTATGACGATGCCTGGTTTACCTAAGGTACCATCTGCATTACGCATGGATATTGATGAAAATGGAAATGCTATAGGGTTATTCTAATATTCGAAATAAACTTAATTCGCTATACTCTTTTTTAGAGTATAGCGAATTTTTTGTTTAAATCTTGCATATATAATATAAATTTTGGAAAATATATAGATATTTTGTGAATTAGGTTGAATTAGTATAGCCTAATGAATAAAAAAAGTGACATACTATAAAAAACATTTTAGTTCACAAATACGAAAACACAATGTATAATATGTAACCGATTACACATTATAGTGAAAATGTGTAACCGGTTACACATAATGGGTAGTTGGTGATAATAATGGCGACGATTCATGATGTAGCGAAACGTGCAAATGTTTCTGTTGCAACAGTTTCTAGGTATTTAAATGAAAGCGGTTATGTTGGGGGAAAATCTCGGAAAGCTATAGAAAAAGCGATTCGTGAATTAAATTACGTTCCAAATAATGTAGCAAGGACTTTATCAACGAAGCAATCCAATTTAATTGGATTAATCATCCCTGATATTAAAAACCCTTTCTTTCCAGAACTAGCCCGTGCAGTAGAAGATACTGCTTATAAATATGGTTATACCGTTATACTATGCAATTCAGACGAGAATGCTAAGAAGGAACAACATTATTTGCAAGCGCTCACACTAAAATATGTTGCGGGAGTCATTTTGACTTCGACGCACGAAGGATATAAAAGACACGTAGACATACCTATTGTTGCACTAGACCGGGTAATCGATGAAGAGATTCCAGCGGTCATGACAAATAATGTATTAGGCGCAGAACTTGCAACGAATCATTTAATTCAGTTTGGTGCGACAGAACTCCTTTGCTTAAAAGGACCAAAACAACTGATTTCATCTGAGGAAAGGTTAAAAGGTTTTTTAAAGGCAATTGAGGGAAAAAATATTAAAACTCACATTATCGAAAGTCCTTATGAATTTGAACAGGCGAAAAAAATTACGATTGAATACTTACAAAAGCATCCTTCTATTGATGGCATATTTGCCAGCAGTGATGTTTCAGCGATAGGGGTATTAAATGCTTGTAATAAACTTGGCATTAAAGTACCAGAAGAATTACAAATTGTCGGCTTTGACGGAATTGAAATTAGTGAATTTTTTACGCCTAGTTTAACGACAATTGCACAAAATATATACGAATTAGGAGAAACGGCAACAGAACTGTTAATTCAACAAATTGAAGGAAAACTTTTGAACAATCAAAACATTTGTATTGATCCGGAATTAATTGTTCGAGAAACGACTCGAAAGGAGCAAAAAGGATGATAACAGTCATAGGAAGCATAAATATGGATGTGGTAGTTGATACCGATATATTTCCGAGACAGGGTGAAACGGTGCAAGGAAAATCATTTACGACAATCCCTGGTGGAAAGGGTGCTAACCAAGCTGTTGCTGTTGCAAGGCTCGGAAGTCCAATACGAATGATTGGCGCGGTGGGAAATGATAGCTTCGGTAAAGAATTATACGATCACTTAGCCAATGAAAAGATAGACGTATCCGGCATTGTTAAAATGAATAACTCAACAGGTATCGCAAATATTTTGTTACATAATCAAGATAATCGCATCATTTTCGTACCTGGTGCAAATTTCGATTTGAATGTAGAAATCATTGATGCAAATATTCAACTAATTCGCGAAAGCAAGATTGTAATATTACAAATGGAAATTCCTGTACCAACGATTGAGCATATTTTATCCATTTGTGAAAAACACTCTATACCAGTGTTATTAAATCCAGCTCCTGCAGCAAACTTCCGTAAAGAATGGATGGATAAAATCACCTACTTAACGCCAAATGAAACGGAATGTGAAGTGATTTTTGGTGAAGACTGGGAAACGGTATTAAAGCAGTATCCAAATAAAATCATCGTGACTTTAGGCGATGAAGGGGCAGCTTATATTAATGGCACGGAAATTATACGCGTACCTAGTTTCAAAACGACTGCTGTTGATACAACTGGAGCGGGTGACACTTTTAATGGAGCCTTTGCCCATGCAATTTATTCTGGAAAAACGAGCGATGATGCAGTAAAGTTCGCAAATATTGCAGCATCTTTATCTGTTGAAAAGTTTGGTGCCCAAGGTGGAATGCCAACTGAAGAAGAAGTGTACGCTCGATTAGGAGGGCATTAAATTGAAAAAACATGGAATTTTAAATCGTGAATTAGCTGGTCGCTTTGCTAAATTAGGGCATACTGACAAAATCGTTATTGCCGACTGTGGGCTACCTATTCCAGAAGGTGTGCCTTGCATCGATTTATCTTATAAACTTGGTGAACCGGATTTTCTAACGATATTAGACGTTGTACTGGACGATTTAATCGTGGAAAAGACAGTTTTAGCAGAGGAAATTAAAACAAAGAACGAATCATTATTTGAAGAATTAAATGAAAAGCTAACGAACATTTCCTTTGTTTCCCACGAAGAATTCAAACAAATGACGAAAGAGGCAAAATTCATTATTCGTACTGGTGAAACGACACCTTTTGCCAATGTTATTTTACAGTCCGGTGTAATTTTTTAATAAAGTAGGTGATGAAATGATACAAATGTCAGGCATAAAAAAGGCATTTAACGGCAATGTGGTGCTGAACGATGTACAATTTACCCTTGAAAAAGGGGAAATTCATGCATTAATGGGTGAGAATGGTGCAGGGAAATCGACGTTAATGAAAATTTTAAGCGGTATTTATTCAAAAGATGCAGGCGAAATCAAAGTAGATGGTGAACCTGTTCACTTTAAATCTCCAAAAGATGCTGAAAAATACGGGATCGTCGTTATCCACCAAGAATTAAATATTTTGCCTGATTTAACGGTTGCGGAGAATTTATTTTTAGGAAAAGAGAAAACTTACGGAAAATTAGGAATTTTAAAGACTCGTGAAATGGAGAAAGAGGCAAAAGAGCTTCTTTCAAAACTAGGTCTTGACGTACATCCGAAAACGAGAGCTGGGGACCTTTCAGTTGGAAAACAGCAGATCATTGAGATTGCGAAAGCCATTACGAGCGATGCGAAATATATCGTAATGGATGAACCGACAGCCGCATTAACGGACAGAGAAATTCAAACGTTATTTGAAACGATTCGCGAATTAAAAGAAAAAGGAATTTCTTTCGTTTATATTTCTCACCGTATGGAGGAGATTTTCGCGATTTGTGACCGCATTACGATTTTACGAGATGGTCAATATGTTGGAGTGCGAAATATTCCAGAAACTACTTTCGATGAAATTGTCGCTATGATGGTAGGTAGGGAATTGGGCGAACGTTTCCCTGAACGAAAATGCGAAATCGGCGATGTGAAACTAGAAGTTCGGAATTTATCTGTTAAAGGAATATTTGAAAACATCTCTTTCCAAGTTCGGAAAGGTGAAGTAGTCGGTATGGCAGGATTAATGGGAGCTGGAAGAACTGAAGTGGGCGAAACGATTTTTGGCTACCGAAAAGCTCACAGTGGGGAAATTTTCCTAGACGGACAAAAAGTAACGATTAAGTCGCCAATTGATGCAATGAAACATAAGATTGGCTATGTTACAGAGGACCGAAAAACGAAAGGGCTAATACTGAATTTTTCCATCCAAGATAATGTATCGTTAGCAAATCTGAAAAAAGTTTCATCATCAGGCATTGTGAAAAAAGAGAAAGAAGAAGCTTTAGTAAATCAATATATTGAACAATTAAAAATTCGAACGTCCAGTCCAAAACAGGCTGCTAAATCCTTAAGTGGTGGAAATCAGCAAAAGGTTGTATTAGCAAAATGGCTTGGAACGGATCCAGAAATTTTAATTTTAGATGAACCCACACGGGGAGTTGACATCGGTGCTAGAAAGGAAATTTATCATATTATCAATAATCTAGCACAAGAAGGGGTTGCGATTTTAATGATTTCATCGGAATTACCAGAAGTCATTGGAATGGCAGACCGAGTGATTGTAATGCAAGAAGGAAAATTAACGGGCGAAGTGCAGAAAGAAGAAATGACACAAGAACGTATTATGCACTACGCAACTGGAGGTGAACAAGTTGTCTAACTCGTCAAAAGATTGGTTATCGAAATTAGGTCCCCTTATCGGGTTAATTCTATTAATAATTATCGTAAGTGTTATGAATCCAAGCTTTTTATCGATCACAAATATTTTTAACGTATTACGACAAGTATCGATTAGTGCAATTATTGCATTCGGTATGACATTTGTTATTTTAACAGGCGGAATTGACTTATCTGTTGGTTCTACCCTTGCTTTAACCGGGGCTGTTGCAGCAAGTTTATTAGCTGGTGGTGTCGACCCATTCCTTTCTATGGGAGTTGCTTTAATTCTTGGGTTGATTTTAGGTGCCATTAATGGGGTTATTATTACGAAAGGAAAAGTAGCTCCATTTATTGCCACTTTAGCGACAATGACTGTTTACCGAGGATTAACTTTAGTATATACAGATGGGAAACCGATTTCAGGTTTAGGCGATCATTTATCTTTCCAAATGTTTGGTAAAGGTTATTTCTTTGGAATTCCTATTCCAGTCATCACAACAATTATCGCCTTTGTGATTTTATATTTTATTCTTCATAAAACCACATATGGTCGCCGAGTGTATGCAGTTGGTGGAAATGAAGAAGCTGCCAAATTGTCTGGTATCAATGCCGACCGGATAAAAATTGGCGTTTATGCAATTTCCGGCTTTATGGCTGCCTTGTCAGCATTAATTTTAACTTCTCGATTAAACTCTGCCCAACCAACAGCTGGTCAAGCCTATGAACTTGACGCTATTGCTGCCGTCGTTTTAGGTGGAACTAGCTTAAATGGTGGGAAAGGTTGGATTTTTGGAACGTTAGTAGGTGCATTAATTATCGGTGTACTTAATAACGGGATGAATTTAATTGGCGTTTCCTCTTTCTGGCAACAAGTCGTGAAAGGGATCGTAATATTACTAGCAGTATTGCTAGACAGAAAAAAATCAGAATAGGAGTTGGAAAAAATGAAAAAAATGAAACATTTATTTCTAGTTGTAATTGCAATGCTAGTATTAGCAGCATGTTCAATGAATTCTCCTGCAACTGAAGATTCAGAAGGAACTGGAGATTCAAATGAAGGTGCAAAAGAAGGCACAATGAAAATTGGATTCTCAATTTCTACATTGAATAATCCATTCTTCGTAACTTTAAGTGATGGTGCAAAAGCAGTAAGTGAAGAAAAAGGTATTGAGCTTGTAATTATTGATGCTCAAGATGATGCTTCTAAACAAGCATCTGACGTAGAAGACTTAATTCAACAAGGTATTGATTTATTATTAATTAACCCAGTTGACTCTTCAGCTGTTGGTTCTGCAGTAGAATCTGCAAATGCTTCTGGTATTCCTGTAATTACAGTTGACCGTTCTGCAGATAGCGGAGAAGTTGTTTCTCATATCGCTTCTGACAACGTTGCTGGTGGTAAATTAGCTGGTGAATATTTACTTGAACTTGCTGGTGAAGGTGCAGTAGTTGCAATGTTAGAAGGAGTTCCTGGTTCATCTGCTGCTCGTGACCGCGGTGCTGGTTTCTTAGAAGCAGTTGAAGGTAAAGTAGATTTAGTTTCAAGTCAAACAGCGAACTTCAATCGTAGTGAAGGTTTAACAGTTATGGAAAACATGCTTCAAGCACACCCTAACATTGAAGCTGTATTCGCACAAAACGATGAAATGGCTCTAGGTGCAATTGAAGCAATTGCAGCTGCAGGTAAAGACATCATTGTAATCGGATTCGACGCAACTGATGATGCTGTTGCAAAAATTGAAGCTGGAGAAATGGAAGCAAGTGTTGCTCAAAAACCAGAAGAAATTGGTAGAACAGCGGTTGAAACTGCATTCAAACATTTAAATGGTGAATCAGTTGAAGACTTTGTACCAGTAGAATTAGAATTAGTGAAACAATAATTAATACGAAAGGTAGAACGTGGCAGCGATAAGCTTGTCCAATGTTCTACCTTTTTCTATTTATTTTTCATTTTTACTTTTGTTCCTATTATCTACAATGAAATTATCAAGGGCAAGAAAACGATTACTTGCAAATAACAAATAAGATGCCATTGCCATTAACGCTAAGTCAAACTCAACGCCTTGTAGGAATCCTGCTGCAAATTTGCCCGTCGCAATGGCCCCTGCCAAGAGTAGCACG
>JAAYHP010000381.1 GCA_012735355.1 Lysinibacillus sp.
CGAGTTTCGGGCTGTTCCCGTTGGAGTCGCCCCGTCACTCCAATCAATTTTCGTTGTATATCATTTTTTTACTATGCTTCTTCACTGATTCTTAATTAAATTAGCTATATGTCCCAACCTCTTTTTTGCCTTGTTGATTTTCGTTTCGGGCGGAAGCGCATCCAAGGCTGGATCCGCCTCCTCGTCGCATTCGCTCCTGCGGGGTATCGAGACACAGGCTGGTCCCGCTGGAAAGCTCTACTTTGTGACTGTCACTTCGTTTTCGTCACAGATAAATTGCGACTAAGCGTGTGCGACAGCGACTCGCCGCCCTTCACTCAAATCAACATATCAAATGTTTACTACTGAAAATATTTTTTTCTTGTGTGTTAAATATGCTTTTCAAGCCCTTCTTATTTTTGAATTAACGGTCAGTTTCTTCAAATTGAATGTCAATAATTTCTTCAGTATCGTTATTGAAGATGATGTTCACAAAAACACCAAATTCCCTTTCACCTTCCCGTAACCATAATTTAAACTTCTCTGTAGAAACTTTCTCCCCTATTTCACGACCGATATGAAGATAATCAATCACATTTGCTTTTTCATATTTCTCCTTGACTTTTTGCATGGCTATTCTACCCCATTTTGCGTAGGCAGGTGTTACTGCTTCTGCGCGAGTTTCTGGAGGACTTGTCATTACTTTTCCGAAAAGAATAGTTGAAATAATTAAAACAAAGGATATAAATAATCTCAAAGCATTAACCTCCTTTTCATTAGTCTTTTCCAATTGAAGGAGGTTATTCATTGATTGAAATGGATAGAATTTTTTATTTTTTATTAAAAAAACCTCTACCTAATGTTTCGACGAGAGCAGGTGCTACTGCATACAGTTTACTCGTAATGTTCATTATCCTCGGTAAATTGATTTCCCTTTTTGGTCGTTCAATTAACCGTACAACCTCTATTGCCACCTTCGTCGAATTCAATAAAAAATTTCCCATCGTATTCCTATAGCTCTTTGTTGAATCTGCTTTATCGATAAAAGGTGTATCAATAGGTCCCGGATAAACAGTAGATACTTTTATATTATAAGGTGCTAGTTCCATTCTTAGTCCATTAGCAAATCCTGTTATGGCATGTTTCGATGCGGCATATACACTTGCTTTTTTCGTTGCCACCTTTCCTGCTTGTGAACCTATAAATATAAAGTGACCAGAACCTTTGTCGATCATTTTCGGTGCTAAGTTTTTAACGATATAAATTGGCGCTCGCACGTTTGTATTAAGCATCCCTTCGATTTCTTCATCCGTTAAATCATAAGCATACTGAAAGGCGCCGACCCCTGCATTAATAATGGCAACATCAACGTCCGGTAGCTCCGTACATATTCGTTGTATATCTTCTTTTAAACATAAATCCCCTTTTACTACTTTTGCACCGAGTTTAGAAAGACTATGTAAAGAAGATTCATTGCGACCTGTTGCAAAAACTTCATATCCTTGTTTAATGCAAAGCTCCGCAATCTCCCTACCTAATCCACTAGTAGCACCTGTAATGAAAACCTTTTTCTTCTTCATTTCAGCATAGTCCTTCCCTTTTTGTTAACAATTACTTTAAAAAAATAAAAAGGGATATCCATTGAGATCATCCCTTAAAGTTTATTTAATATCAAGCAAATGATATAGCTCCTCATTTGAATGAAGGAAATCAGCTAAAGTGTATTGATCTAATACTTTTAAATAAGCTTGTAATGCTTCATAAAGTACATGCTTTAATTGACAAGCTGGTGCTATTTTACAAGTATTGTTTTCTCGATCAAAACATTCGACTATATGAAAGTCTTCCTCCGTATGGCGGACAAGCTTTCCGATATTGATATCTTTCGGATCTACTTGCAGGCGTATGCCTCCTCCACGACCACGAATCGTTTCTATAAAACCTAATTGACCTAAATCGTATGTAACTTTCATTAAGTGGTTTTTTGAAATATTGTAATTATCTGCAATTTCTTGAATTGTCGTTAATTCTTTATTTCCTTTAACACCTAAATATATTAAAACTCTTAAAGAATAGTCAGTATATAACGTTAGGCGCATGTAATTCACCACACTTTTATCGTAATTATGTATTTATTATATCATTTTGTATTGCCTATTTAACAGTTCACACAATTTTCATAAATATAAAGATGTATTTTGTATACTTCAATTATGTCAAATTTGTTAAAGATGTATTCTGAATATTGCTTAATATATCCACTAGGTATATAGTGTTTTTGAAAGGGGCGTGAACAATTTGTTATCACAACAAACTATTGATATTATTAAATCGACAGTTCCAGTACTAGAAAAACATGGCGTAGACATTACTAAACACTTTTACAAAAGAATGTTTACAAATCATCCAGAATTAAAAAACGTATTTAACCAAACAAATCAACGCGAAGGAAGACAACCACAAGCATTAGCTGCTTCTGTTTATGCAGCTGCTGCAAACATTGACAGTTTGGAAGCGATTTTACCTGTTGTCAATTTAATTGCACATAAACACCGTGCATTAGGCTTTTTACCGGAACATTATCCAATCGTAGGTGAAAACTTACTTGCTGCCATTAAAGAAGTATTAGGAGAAGCGGCAACAGATGACATCATCAACGCTTGGGCGGATGCTTACGGAGTGATTGCAGACGTATTTATTCAAGTGGAAGAAGAGCTTTATAAAGAAGCGGAAGCTAACGGCGGATGGCGTTTATTTAAACCATTTAAAGTAGTGAAAAAAGAGCAAGAAAACGAACTTATAACATCATTTTATTTACAGCCAGAAGATGGAAAAGAGCTTCCTCCATATAAACCAGGACAATATATTACTGTGAAAGTGAAAGCTCCAGGTGAAGAATACACTGCAATGCGTCACTACACTGTTTCTCAAGCACCGGAAGGAAATATTTATCGCATCTCTGTTAAACGTGAAGCAGAAAACAATCCAAAAGGTGTCGTTTCGAACTATTTACATGACCACGTCGAAGAAGGTAGTACAGTAGAAATCAGCGCTCCAGCGGGATTATTTACACTTGAACAAAATAGTAATCCAGTGCTATTTGTTGCTGGGGGTATCGGAGTAACACCTTTATACGCAATGCTAGAATCAATGGAGCTCGGTCGAAAGGTAGCCTTTATTCAATCAGCTCGGAATGAAAAATTAGCTGTATTTACAGAAAAAATTCAGAAGAAATTAGATGAATTAAACGGTTCATACTTAGCGAAATACTCTGACACAGACGGTTATATTAGAAAAGAAGATTTAGCACCTTGCATCCAAGAAAATACAGAAGTGTATATTTGTGGTCCAGAAGCATTTATGGAAACAGTAATCTCTTATGTGAAGCAATTAGGTGTGAAAGAAGAAAATATTCATTTTGAATTCTTTGGACCAGGTCTTTCATTTAAAGCATTATAAAAAATTAAGTAACGTCTATAAATTAAAAAAATCCACAATCAAAGGCACCTTACCTCGATTGTGGTTTTTTTTAGGCGTATTTTGTTCTGCATTCTCAATCATTAATTTCAATCTTCCGTTTGTGCTCTTTCTAAAATGCCTAACTGAGTAAATTCTTCATCTATCCAAGTAGACGTTCCATCTACTTCAAACCAAATTGCTTATCAAAAACTTGAAGATCTATCCGTGTTGTTTCTTTAAATATTGGTAGTTTGTTTGCACTTGAACATCCAACTAGTAAAAGAACTAAATTTGAATATTATTTTCTTCATTGAACACTCCCATCATCTATATTCTTGAATATAATTCATAGTCTCCTTCATTATTACACTGTATACGTTCATCATTCACTAAAATATCTAAATAGCCTTGGGTTTTTGACAAAGTTAAACCTAACTGGCTTTCGTATAATCCTGGATACAATTCTTTCGTTACTTCATAAACCGTTTTCGGTTCCGACAATATATCGAATACTTGATCTGTTCTCATTGCATCCCTTTCAAATCTCACTTGAACTAAATCATTGACATTTTCAATATCATTGCCATGCCCAGCATACATTTTTACGATATCTAAAGTCGTTAAAAAACGTAAAGATTGTTGATATTGTATCAATGCTTTTGGCCGTTCAAAGGATAAATCAATAGGAGGTTCAATTAACGGATTCGATGCGATTTTTTCTAACAATAAATCCCCTCCAATCACTTCTTTTGAATGCTTGTTATAAAAAATTAAATGGCTTTGGGCATGGCCTGGTGTATAGTAAGCAATTAATCCTGGGTGACCAGGAACTTCATCACCATGGTTTAAAAACTGAGTTAAAGGAGTTGAACCATACCACTCCATCTCTTTTCGGATTCGAATAATTTTTTGAAGAAATGTTTCAGGCACTGCTTGCTGTTTTAAATAAAATTTGTAAAACTCTTCCCTATAGTTTAAAAATTCTTCAGTTTTATTCATCCAAAAGTTGATATATTCATGACCTAACTGTTCTGCCTTTGGAAAGGCATCTACCCAACCGGAATGATCAGGATGATGATGGGTTAAGACAACTTGCTCAATATCCGTTAATTCATAACCTGCCTCCCGTATTCCTCGAGCGAGCGCTTGATAGGCTTCTTCCGTTTTTGGACCAACATCAAATATAGATAATGCATCTCCTTTTACTAAAAACGCATTCACATCTCCTATATCGTAAGGTGTTGGGATCGTGATTTTATGTATTTCCATTTTAGTTCCCCCTTGTTATTTCTCTCTACCCAAAAAAATGAATAGCTATTCATTTTATTTTACTTCTTTTTCGTCTATTCGTCACGTCACAGAGTTGACATATTTCAATGAAATGCATATAATTTTTTTAATTCAAGATTCAAGCGATGATGAAGCCAAGTAAATGAATTGATGACTCTAGAGAGTGCTACAAATGGTGGAAGTAGCATAGTCCTCTCAATTCATTGAACCTACTTCTGAGCTGTCATGAAAACATGACCGTTTCCTTAGCGATAATAAGGATTAAGTTGTGCATTTTTGGAATGCAAACAAAGGTGGTACCGCGGAAACATGCGTTTTCGTCCTTTATAAAGGATGAAAACGCATTTTTATTTGAAAATAAATGTCGGAGGGAAAAAGGAATGCAAAAAATTGTGTTTATTGGTGCTGGTTCTATGGCTGAAGCATTAATCCATGGATGGATTAAAAAAGAAGTTGTACCGAGAGACCATATTTATATTAAAAACCGTTCAAACATCGAACGATTAAAGGAATTGGAAGAAAAATATCAGGTTCATATTTTAGAACAGTTGGAACAATTAAATGATGCTGATTTAGTCATTTTGGCGATGAAACCGAAAGATGTTTCTTCCGCTTGTGAAATGATTGCTCCTTATCTTTCCGAAAATACAGCGATTCTTTCGGTCCTTGCAGGAATTTCAATAGAAACGATAGAAAAGATTTTAGGAACACGTCCAATTGCAAGAGTAATGCCAAATACGTCAGCAACCATCGGTATGTCAGCTAGCGGTTTCGCTTTTAATAAATATGTGAATGAAAATCAAAAACGCATGTATTTACGACTATTGGAAGCTGTTGGAATCGTTATTGAAGTGGAAGAAGATAAGCTCCATGCAGTCACTGCTCTTTCTGGTAGCGGTCCAGCCTACCTTTATTACTTAATGGAAGCTTGGGAAAATATCGGTACAGAGTTTGGATTGTCGAAAGAAACTGTAAGAAAATTAATGGTGCAAACGGTCGCAGGAGCTGCAATGATGTTACAAACAGGACAAGATGAACCTTGCGTACTTCGGAAAAAAGTAACGAGCCCTGGAGGTACGACAGAGGCTGGAATAAAAGCGTTAGAAAGACATCGCTTTAATGAAGCCATTTATGCTTGCATCAAAAGTGCTGAAGCAAGATCTCGTGAGCTAGCAAAAGGACAATAAATTGAATTACAGTACGAAATAAAAAAGACTCCTCAGCGGGAGTCTTTTTTATTAACTATTTCCTAGGAAATGTAATTTTTTGCTATTTTATGTTGTCGAAATATAACTTTTTGACTGATTTGCAGAAATATATTTGTATGCTTTACCTTTTCAAAAGTGTTGTACAAATTAACCTAATTTATAATGCACCTGCACGTATTCGTTTAATAATAGAGTATGTTGTCAATAAAGTGATTGGAATGAAAACTGCTAATAGAATTAACCAAAAGTTCAATGCTTCTGCAGCCTTTAATTCTTCATAATTCGTCACGACAAAAAATACAATTCCAAACATTAAGCAATAGGCCAATATATTAGGAAAAATAATAAATAATCGTAATAAACGTGGATTTATTTTTGGTTGATTCATATTGTTCCCTCCCCCAACTCTATATTACAACATTCTCTATGGGAAATACTATATTTTCTGTTTTATTCGTATTTTTTGTTTTCAAAGTTCTTCATTCACTTCAACGAGCTTCCCTTGCTTTAATGTAAAAACAGAAAAATCATTAGCCACAAATACATGGGGAAAGATAGTTTTCGCTTCATTGATAATTCCTTCCATATCTTGAGGTAAAAATCTCGCACTAATATGGTTTAATATTAAATGTTTTGCTGAAGCTTCATTGGCGATTTTTGCGGCATCCATATTTGTGGAATGGCCGTAATCGCTCGCTAAATGATCTGTCTTATGATCAAAGGTTGCTTCATGCTCAACGATATCCGCATCTTTACTAAGCTCACGGGATGCATCACAATATTTTGTATCTCCTAAAATAGTTACGACAAAACCTTTTTTCGGTGGAGCCGTTACATCTTTGCTGTAAACAACGGTACCATCTTCTAATGTAACGTCCTCACCATGTTTTAATTTGCCGAGCAATGGTCCTTTCGGTACTCCAAGTGCCTTTGCTTTATCTATTAATAGTTCACCAAGTAATGGTTTTTGTTCGATACGATAGCCATAGCATGGAATGACATGCTCTAATTGTTTAACGGTAACGATAAATTGATCATCTTCAAAAATAATGCCTTCTTCGATTTCGACAAATTGCAATGGATATGTTAAATGGGTATTGGAAATTTCTAAAGAACATAGTACCCATTCTTTTAATCCTTTTGGTCCATAAAGGACTAAAGGATCTACTCCTCCTAGAAAAGATCTGGAACTAAGAAGGCCAGGTAATCCGAAAATATGGTCACCGTGTAGATGGGTTATAAATATTTTTTCTATTTTTCTAGGTTTAATCGTTGTTTGTAATATTTGATGTTGAGTAGCTTCTCCACAATCGAATAGCCAAATCGTTCCCCGTTCTTCAAGCAATTTAAACGCAAGGGAACTTGTATTTCTTTCTTTTGATGGCATTCCTGCTCCTGTTCCCAAAAAATGTAACTCCATGATAATCTCCAATCTCTTAGTAAATCTTTTATTCTTCCTTTAAATCTTCAAAGAAATCTTTACTAAAACTTGTTTTCGATGCATAGCTTTTTTTCTTAATATTTACTCCCTTTTGAATAATACCTTTGCCAAACTTTCGTTCCATTTCATTGATAATTTCAACGATCGGTTCTTCTTTAGTATATTGATTATAATTAAAAATCGAAAGCTGTTCAGCGATATACTTCCGATCTTGCACGTTGGATATCGTTACACCAAGTAGCCTAATCGGTGTTCCATCCCAACATTTGTGAAATAGTTTCATTGCTTCCGTATATATTTCATTTTTTAAATAAAGTGGGTTTTGAACTGTTTTGCTTTTCGTCTGATTATGCCAATGACAATCCCTAATTTGTATGCTGATAGTTGCACCACACAAATTTTTTGCTAAAAGCCTTTCAGCAACTTTTTCAGCAAGTTGTTGAAAGGTTTTTTCTATCTCTTTCATATCTGTAATATCATAGGGAAGGGTTGTTGAATTGCCAACACTTTTCGTGTCATAAATCGCATTCGGATCCACTTCCCTTGAATCGATCCCTTTTGCTCTTAATCTTAAACGAACCCCATTTTTTCCGAGCTCTTTCTTTAATAGTCCTTCATTTGAATGGGCTAAATCACCAATCGTGTATATGTTTTAGGAATTTAATTTTTTTGCCGTACTTTCCCCTACACCATGCATTTTGATGACAGGTAGAGGCCATAGTTGCTTTGGAACATCCCGTTTCCTTAGCACTGTAATGCCCATCGGTTTTTTCATATCTGATGCAGTTTTGGCTAAAAATTTATTCGGTGCAATTCCAATGGAACATGGTAAATCTAATTCATTCCATATTCTTAATTGAATTTCCTTTGCAATTTCTAACGGATGCCGTTCCTTTGAGAGATCCGTTACATCCATATACCCTTCATCAATCGAAACGGGTTCTACAATTTTCGTATAACTTTTTAAAATCGAAAACATGGCTTTTGAAGCTTCTCGATATTTTGGAAAATCTGGAGGTAGGATGATTAATTCAGGACACTTTTTAAGCGCCTCTCCCACTTTCATTGTAGTATAAATACCTTTATTTCTCGCTTCGTAGGAACTAGTTACAATAATCCCTCGACGTTCTTTCGGATTACCTGCAATAGCGATCGGTTTTCCTTTTAACTCCGGATTATAGGCTTGTTCCACGGAAGCATAGAAGCTATTCATATCTACATGAAATATAATTCTTACCATCCCATCACCTCCTGAATATACCTTCATTCTATAAAATTTTATCATATTTTTATGTTTTTTTATCAGTGATACCGATCCTATTGCATGTACTATTAAAATATAATGATTGACAACAATAAAAAGTTTTATTATCCTTTATGTGTAAACTTACAAATAAATCAGGTTAACTAAAGGGGAGAAATGAATTTGAGCTCTAAAACATATTCACTTGTGCTTACAGCATTCGGGGCAGCTATTATTGCTGTTTTAGCACAAATCACAATACCTCTACCACTCGTTCCTATAACAGGCCAAACTTTAGCGATCGGATTAATTGTAACGATTTTAGGATTCAAATATGGAACTATAGCAGTTTTAGTATATATTTTATTGGGTGCCGTTGGTTTGCCGGTGTTTACTGGAATGTCTGGTGGATTATCAATTTTAGTTGGTCCAACGGGAGGATATATCGTCGGCTTTATTTTAACAGCTCTAGTAATGGGAGCGTATTTAAATAAGTTTGGATTTACATATTTCCATGCAATCATTGCAAATGTAATGGGGATGATGATTACTTTAGCCTTTGGTACAGTGTGGTTAAAAATCGTAGCAGAGATGTCTTTCATGCAAGCATTTTTAGCCGGGGCAGCACCATTTATCGTATTGGAAATGATTAAAGGTGTTATCGCTGCTTATGTAGGAATTGCGGTTCGTAACCGCTTAATAAGCGCTAATTTATTAAAACAGTTAGTATAATGTAACTTGTACTTTAAAGTTCTATAGACCCTCTTCTCCTTCTCTTTTTGAGAAGGAATTTTTTTAAAAAAATGCGAATGGCCTATGTGACCATTCGCATTTTCTCTTCATTCATTACTTTGTTTTTTTATAAAGCTTTTCTGCTTCACCAATTAAATCTTCTAATTCATCAATTAAATCATCTAATTTTTTAGATTTTTGCTTTTTCGCATCACTTAATACTGATTTTGCATCTTTGATGACTTTATTCAATTGGTTACGAGCTTTTGTAACACCTTTATCATCGTCAATTGCATCTTCTAAATCGATAATTGCATCTTCTAGGTCATCAATTGCATCTTCAAGTTCATCGATATAGTCATCGATACTTTTATCCTCTAAATAATCAATTTCATCTTCAATTTCGTCATAAAGTTTCTTAGCATCTTTAATTAAATCTTTTAAATCATTTTGTAGAGATTTAATATTTTCTTTTGAATTTTTTACGTCGTCCAACGCATCTTCAGCCGCATCAATCGCTTTATCTAAATCTTTTAAAGTCGATTTCAATTTGCTTAAAGAAGCGCCATCATCTAATAAATCTTCAGAAGTATCATATTGTTTTTCTAATTTTTTAATCGCATCTTCTAATAATTTTTTGTCGCTAGTGCTACTAGAGCTACTGCTGCTAGATTTATTGCTTTCCTTAGCAGCTGCTTCTGCGCTGTCATAATCTTTTTTCGCAGCGTTGATTTCAGATTCAAAAGTGCGGATTGCGCTATCTAATTCAACTTTATTAGCAGCTTTTGCATTTTGTAAAACTTTATTTGCGTTGTTAATTGCTGTATCTAATGTGTTTAACATTTTCAGTAAGTTAGCTCTTTCAGACTCATATTCTTTATCATATTTTTCGATATCATTAATTTTCTTTTTAAGGTCTTTAATCTCGTCTTTTACATCATCAATCTCATCTTCTACATCATCGATTTCATCTTTAATGTCATCAATTTCATCTTCAATCTCTTTGATAAGATCGTCATATCTTTTGATTTCATCATCATCTTTTGCATTATTTTTTTGCTTTTTATAGTAAGAAAGATCCGCTCTTAATTCTTTTAATTCATCTTCTAAGTCATCTAATTCATCTTCTAAGTCATCTAATTCATCTTCTAAATCATCTAATTCATCTTTGTATTTTTTAAGTTTTGATGAATCGCTGCTTGACGGTTTTACATTGTTAAGTTTTTTCAGCTGTGCAGATACTTCATTTCGAGCTGATTTTAAATTACTAGTCGAATTTTCGATATCTTTTTTAATTGAAGCGATTAATTCAGCTTCTGCTCTTTTCTTTTCTTCTTCAATTCTCTTTTGTTCAGCAATTCTTGCTTCTTCTTCAGGATTCCATCCTACCCAAGTATCCCAATAATCTTCTTTACCATCTGCACGTTTATGGTTGATTACACGCTCAATGAATGCAACTAAATGTCCTCGAGCAACAACACCGCTTGGATTGTACTCGCCCTCGTTGACCGTTATATTAAGCGCACCTAAAGTGCCGATATATTCATAGCTCCAAGAATTTTTCGGCACATCGTTAAATTCTTTTAAGTGTGGAGATTGTAATTCGAAAGCTTCCACTAAAATTTTTGCCATTTGTTCACGAGTTAAATGGGCTTGTGGATTAAATTTCTCTCCCTTATTGAATACACCAATCTCTGTTAATTTTGCGATAGCTGCATAATGAGTATTCATTTTCGTTACATCTTTAAAGCCTGGATCTTTTACATTTGTTAAATCGAGACCCATTGCTCTTGCGATAATGGAAGCCGCTTGTGCTCGTGTAACTTTTTCATAAGGTCTAAATGTATTATCTTCAAAACCGCTAATAATATTGAATTTTACCAATTTTTGTAACGGTTCGTAATAAAATTCATTTTCTTTCACATCTTTGAAAGTTAATTTTTCGGCGCTAGCCCCCATGGCAC
>JAAYHP010000382.1 GCA_012735355.1 Lysinibacillus sp.
AATGGGCTGTGGTATCGGTGCATGTTTTGCATGCATTTGTAAAACGACAGAAACTCAAGACAAAGAATATGTAAAAGTTTGTTCAGATGGCCCAGTATTTGCGAAAGGAGTTGTGAAGATATGAACCGATTAGATATCCAACTCCCAGGACTTGATTTAAAAAATCCGATTATGCCTGCTTCTGGTTGTTTCGGTTTTGGCCGTGAATACGCGGAACTATATGATCTTTCAAAACTTGGTGCAATTATGATCAAAGCGACGACAGTGGAGCCGCGTCTTGGAAATCCAACACCCCGTGTAGCAGAAACACCTGCTGGAATGTTAAATGCCATCGGATTGCAAAATCCAGGTTTAGATAAAGTAATGGCTGAAGAATTGCCGTACTTAGAGCGTTTTGATGTGCCAATCATTGCGAATGTTGCCGGTTCAATGGCGGAAGATTATGTAGAAGTAGCTCGCAAAATTTCAACTGCTTCGAATGTGAAAGCATTGGAATTAAATATTTCTTGTCCAAATGTGAAGCAGGGGGGCATCGCTTTTGGAACGGACCCGGTTGTTGCAAGAGACCTTGTGGAGCAAGTAAAAGCGGTTTCCAAAGTACCTGTTTATGTAAAACTTTCACCAAATGTTACGGATATCGTCGAAATGGCCCATGCTGTTGAAATTGCTGGAGCCGATGGAATTACGATGATAAATACGTTAGTGGGCATGCGCTTAGATGAAAAAACCGGGAAACCTGTGATTGCGAACGTTACAGGTGGTCTATCTGGTCCTGCGGTAAAACCAGTCGCTCTCCGCATGGTATATGAAGTATATAAAGCTGTAGATATTCCAATTATCGGCATGGGTGGCGTATCGAACGTTCAAGATGTAATTGACTTTATGTCTGCGGGTGCATCAGCGGTTGCTGTTGGAACGATGAACTTTGTCGATCCATTCATATGTCCGAATTTAATTGATGCCCTTCCAGCGAAGTTAGATGAGCTTGGAGTGAAGCATATTAAAGAAATTATTGGAAGGAGCCATCGCTAATGAATAAACCGATTATCGCTTTAGACTTTCCAAATGAAAAAGAGGTTTTCAAATTTTTAAAGCCCTTTGATGAAAAGTTGTTTGTGAAAATCGGCATGGAGCTATTTTTTCAAGAAGGTCCAGATATTGTACGGGAAATAAAAGATTTAGGACATGATATTTTTCTTGATTTAAAACTCCACGATATTCCGAATACAGTGCAATCGGCAATGAAAGGGTTAGCTCGCATGGGCGTTGATTTAGTAAATGTCCATGCAGCAGGTGGCAAAAAAATGATGGAAGCGGCTCTTGAAGGATTAGAGGCTGGAAGCAATGGAAAAAGACCGATGCTCATTGCAGTTACCCAATTAACATCGACAACGGAAGAACAAATGCAAAAGGAGCAAAGAATTCCTTTAACTTTAATGGATTCGGTTTTGCATTATGCTCAGATGACGAAAGAAGCCGGCTTAGATGGCGTTGTTTGCTCAGTCCATGAAGCCAAAAATATTGCCGATGTATGCGGTGAAGAATTCATTCGAGTAACACCAGGAATTCGATTGCCTGGAGGGGATGTTCACGACCAAAAGCGGGTAGCAACTCCTGATTTTGCTCGAAGCAACGGTTCTTCTTACATCGTCGTTGGACGAGCAGTGACGAAAGCAGAGAATCCAGTAGAAGCTTATAAAAATGTATGTCAACTATGGGAGGGAAATTGATGGCGATTGAAAAAGAAATTGCTCAAATGATGTTATCAGTAGGTGCTGTTGAGTTAAACCCAACGGAATTATTTACATGGGCAAGTGGAATTAAGTCACCGATTTATTGTGATACTCGTTTAACGATTTCGTATCCGGAAGCTAGAAAACAAATTGCTAAAGGTTTATCTGAAAATATTAAAAAACATTTCCCTGAAACAGAAGTGGTTGCAGGGACAGCAACAGCAGGAATTCCACACGCTGCATGGGTAAGCGATTTATTGGAATTGCCAATGGTGTATGTTCGTTCCAAACCGAAAGACCACGGTCGAGGTAATCAAATTGAAGGAAAATTACTACCAGGCCAAAAAGTTGTCGTTGTGGAAGACATCGTTTCAACTGGAGGATCATCCCTTACTGCAGTAGAGGCTTTGAGAGAAGCGGGATGTGAAGTTGGTGGAGTAGTATGTGTTTATACATACAATTTACCGAAGGCGGAAGAAGCCTTTGAAAAAGCTGGTGTGAAATATGTCAGCTTAACAAACTTCGATAATTTAATTGAAGCTGCAACGGAATCAGGTGCTATTAAGTCGGAAGATATTCCTTTTTTAAAACAATGGCATGCCGATTTAAAAGCTGGAACATTAAAATAAATAAAGTTTGAAACCGTCCTTGGAACGGAAATCAATTTTCAGTTTAATATCAAAGAGGCTGG